>JAKJGF010000336.1 GCA_022704525.1 Bacillota bacterium
TTTCCACTCCCCCGCTCAGGGTTACTCCTGGAGCAATGTGTACAAAATCATTAATTTTGCAGTCATGTTCAATTATGGCTCCCGTATTAATAATACATCCGTTGCCGACTTTTGCATCAGGATTTATTATGACCCCTGGCCCTATAAAATTCCCTTCTCCCATATCTACGGAGTCAGATATAATAGATCGTGGATGAATGATATTGGGAAATATCATTCCTGTTTTTTTAGCATTATTATATAATTTTATTCTTAAAGATGGGCTGCCAGTACTTCCAACAGTAATAAAACATAATTTTATACCTTTATTAATATATTTTATCAGATCTGAATCGCTGCCAATAACAGGGATTCCTGCAATCGTGTTACCTATTTTTTCTTTTACCTCTATTATACCTGTTATTTCATATTGATTAACTAAACGTATGGTGTTTATGACAACCTTACAGTGCCCTCCGCCACCTATTAATATAATTTTTTTCATAACAATCCTTAATTGTTTCTGTAACTTTTTTTATGTCTTCTTCTGTTAAATTAGAACTACTTGGTATGTTTAATACTCTTTCCCAGAACCATAGAGCCTTTTCAATTTTATAACTCTGGTTATTAATATATGGTTTTTGCATATGGTTTAAATACCATAAAGGCCTCGTTTGAATACCTCTGTCATCAAGCTTTTCTATTAATTCATCTCTGACGTTTTTCTCTCTGTTTATAATTAAAGAGTAGAACCAGTAATTCGGGCTTGTACCTTCAGGTATCTCCATGATTTCTAATTCTTTAATATTTTTAAATTTCTCTTTATATAGTTCATAGTTTTTTTTCTTAATCCGAATGAAATTATTTAGCTGTTCTAACTGGGCGACACCCATTGCTGCCTGAATATTGGTTAACCTGAAATTATAACCGATTTCATTATGTATAAAATTCACGGCATCGTCTTTTGCCTGAGTAGTAAGATATTTTGCTTTTCGGGCAAGTTCTTCATTATCTGTAATTATCATTCCTCCACCGCCGGTAGTTATAATTTTATTTCCATTAAAGGAATATACGCCAAGATTTCCTATTGTTCCGGTAAATTTATTCTTATAAACTCCTTCTGTATAATAAGAACCCATACTCTCAGTAGCATCTTCAATAACTTTCAGGTTATATTTTTTTGCAATTTCTATGATATGAACCATATTACAGGGATTACCAAAAATATGAACAGGTATAATAGCTTTTATAATTCTCCCGCTTTTTTTATTTCTTAAGCCTTTATCGGTAATTTCACTTTTATATTTACAAAATGCTTCTATTTTTTCCGGGTCAATATTCATGTAATCATCACAATCCATAAAAACTGGTTCTGCATTAAGATATTTTACTGCATTAACAGGAGCTATGAAAGTCAAAGTGGGTACAATGACTTCATCATTGTCTTTTACGCCGGCCAGTATTAAAGCAATCTGCAAACCGGCAGTACCATTCATACATGCAATGGCATGTTTTGCTCCAGTATACTTACATACAGCTTCTTCAAATTTGTTCACATAGGGCCCTGCAGATGAAACCCATGAGGAATCAAGGCATTCCTTAATATATTTCCATTCATTGCCGGTCATTACCGGTACAGAAAGTGGTATGAATAAATCTTTATTACACATTATACATATCAACCTTATATAAATTTTTATGGTCTTTAAACCATTCTATGGTTTCTTTTAAACCGTCTTTTAATGAATATTGCGGTATCCATTTCAATAATTGTCTGGCTTTTTGCGTGTCTGCAAAAAGCCTTGCCACTTCACTATTTTCTGGTCTTTCTCTTTCTTTTTCTCTTTCTATTTCTATTTTAACCTCCATAATGCCAGCAATCAGATTGACCAGTTCCAGAATGGATATTTCAGAATTTGAAGCAATATTTATTATTTCTCCTGTTGTTTTTTCTGACTCGCCTATCTCTATAAAACCTCTGACTGTATCTTTTACATAGGTCAAGTCTCTTGTAGGATGAAGAGAACCGAGCTTTATTTTTTTTCTTCCATCCAGTATTTGAGTTATTATCGTTGGTATAACTGCTCTGGCAGATTGCCTTGGCCCATATGTGTTAAACGGTCTGATGACAGCTACAGGTAAATTAAAGGAACGATAAAAAGATAGAGCCAGAAAATCTGCCCCCGCTTTTGTTGCAGCATATGGTGACTGAGGATGTACAGGGTGATTTTCAGTAATAGGTACAAACTGGGCTGTGCCATAAATCTCACTTGTAGAAGTATGAATAATCTTTTTTACTCCCTCCTCTCTGGCAGCCTGCAAAATATTCATGGTTCCTTTTATATTTGTATCTATATAGGAATCAGGTGATTGATAAGAATAGGGAATACCTATTAATGCAGCCAGATGGAACACTGTATCCACATTTTTTATAGCATTTTTTACACTATCATAATTTCTTATATCTCCAGCGATTATTTCTATATCTTTTTTATAAGTCGTATGTTCCAGCCATCCCCAGGAATTTCGGGAATTATATCTGATAAATGCTTTTACCCTGTATTTATCTTCAATTAATTTCTCACATAAATGAGAACCGATAAAACCTCCTGCACCGGTAACTAAAGCTACTTTCATATAAATCTTCCTTTATAGTGATTGTAATTGGACCATACGATCAAATTCGCCTTTCTTTTGAGTAAGGTCCCTGTAAGTTCCTTTTTCAACTATTTGTCCTTTTTTAAGGACATATATGTAGTCTGCATTTACAATTGATGAAAGACGATGGGCTATTATAATAACAGTGGTTTTCCGAGCTATATCTTCAATGGCTTCCTGTATAAGTTTTTCAGATGCACTATCTAAAGCACTGGTAGCTTCATCTAAAATCAGGATGTCAGGTTTTTTTAATATGGCTCTTGCAAGGGATATCCTTTGAATCTGTCCCCCTGATAATCGAACTCCCCGATCTCCCACTAATGTATTATAACCTTCAAGAAATTCTCTTATAAATTCTTCGGCATTGGCCTGTTTACATGCCTGTTTGATTTCATCTTCTGTGGCGTATTCATTGGCCCAGAGTAAATTTTCTCTTATAGTCATATTAAATAACATACTGTCCTGGGGGACATATCCAATCCTTTTCCTGTATGATGTGATATCAAATTCCTGAAGAGTAGTATCATCTATTTTAATATAACCTGTTGAAGGTTCATCAAACCCCATGAGTAAATCAATAAGTGTCGATTTCCCTGAACCGGACTCACCTACAATAGCAATCATTTTTCCACAGGGAATAGTAATATTAATATCTGTTAAGGTTGGTTCATTCGTGGGATAAGAATAGCAAAGATTTTCAATATCTATTTTTTCTTTAATACCTGTAAATATTTTTGAACCTGTTTTTTGCTTCAGTTTATCAGCATTATACCTTAAATCTTGCAGTTGTTCATAACTGGGGAAAAAATTGTCCAGTTGACTTTTACCGGTTGTAATTCTACTTATAGAAATAACTACCTTATACAGTATATAAATCAGTGCTGTTATTTCCGATAAAGGAACCCCGAATTTTCGCCCTGTAAAGATGGTTATAATAAATACTGCTATACCAAGAGAAGAATAGATAAGTGGTATGGCAAATCTAATTCCCATAAATTTGATAAATACCAGAAAGTAGATATCAAAGGCATACCCCAGTCTATCCAGAATTTTTTTTTGATTGGCAAAACCCAGAATAACTTTGCTCAGACTAAAGGTTTCATTAACAATTGAACTTAATTGATTTGATGAAGATATAGTCATTTTCCCCATTTG
>JAKJGF010000337.1 GCA_022704525.1 Bacillota bacterium
GAGATATTATAAGTATCAATCTTTTGTTTAAGAGAATCTATAATAAAAGAAGAAATAGTATCTTCACCATAACCATTGCTGAGAAAAAGAATATGTTTCATAAGTCTCTATTCTGGCTCTATGGATTACATCCTTTTTTGAATCAATGAGAGGTTTACAGAGGAATTTCCTTCAGGCATTATATGTTAGTGCTATAACAGAAATTGCACTTTAATCATTCATTTATTGTTATAATTTTAAAATTAAAGCTCTCTAAAAAATATCCTTTATCTGACTGTTGCATATTTAATTTAATGGTCCCGAAACTCTTTGCCAGACATCCTGCCTGCACAATTAAAGTTTTATTTATCTCTAAAGGCTTATCAAGAGGAGTATGACTGTGGCCTCCTATAATAAGATCGATTCCCGGCACTCTCCCGGCAAGAATTATATCCATATCTTTTCCAAGATGAGAAAGAATTATTAAAAGATCTGCCTGCTTTCGTAATTCCGGCACATATTTTTCTGCTGTGGCAAGAGGATCTAAAAATTTAAAATTAAATATCTTTTCCCAGAAAGATCCCGGTGGTAATATCTGAACTGTAAGCCCCAGAATGGCCACTTTAAGGTCCTTTATTTCTTTTATTAAAAAAGGAGAAATAATTTTCTCTGTTCTTCCTGTGAGATCAAGAAGATTTGCAGAGAGAAATGGGAAAGATGCCTCTTCCCTTCTGCGGTACATTATGGATCTTATATAATGAAATTCACGGTTTCCTAAAGCCATTCCATGATAACCCAGGGCTTTCATCTTACGTAATATGGGTTCACTGAATCGAAAAACTGTATTACTTCCTCCTATGGCATCTCCTCCGTCCAGAAGAAGATCAGGAGTGACGGGGAAGTTGAAGTCTTCAGGCAATTTATTATGTATGTCATTTGTATGAAATATAGTTAATTCTATAATCATTGGTGATGGGTAATGGAGCAAGCCGGGCGAACACAGGGGTTCGCCCCTACATCATAAAACCTTTTCACTTCTCACCTCTCACTTCTCACATCTTAAAACATCTTAAATACCAGAACTACATAAGCCAGTCCCAGATATATAAAGGTATTAATCTCCCCTTTTATTACTGGTTCCCACGAAAAACTTCCCTTTCTGTCTGAATAGGATTTTCTAAAGGGTAGAAATCTCGGAACTTCTTTATTATATTTTATATACTCAGTGCCAAATTTTTCGGATAAAAATCTTTCTTCAAGAGGAACTATAGTGCCATAAACTAACATGGCAGAAAAGAGGAAAAAGAAAATGATAAAGATTTTAAGTAGATTACTTACACCCCCTGAAGCCATAAGAGAAAACCCTGTACCTATAAGAAAATTCCCGAGATATAAAGGATTTTTTACATAGGCATAAGGACCATTTGTAACGAGATAAGGAGCTTCAACTTTATGAGATCTGGTAGTTTTTCCTGCATATCCCACACCCCAGATTCTCAAGGCTTCTCCGGCAAAAATAATTAAAGAACCTGTCAGACAACTCTCCAATGCAGGTCTCCCCAGAAAAAGAATTATCAATGCAGATGGTAAAAGAAAATATCCTCTATATTTAAAAATAAACTCTCTCATCTATTATTTATGGCTTCTAAGATTATATCAGCCACTCTATCACCTGCACCTTCCCTCATAAAAAGGTTTTTTAATTTCTCAGACATTTCCTGTCTTTTTTTAATGTCCTGGAGCAATTCTAATACAATAGAACTTACCTCTTTTGCTCTGGATAAAACTCTTATTTCCGGCACAATCTCTTCTCCTGCCATACGATTGGGAAGAGAGAAAAATTTTTCTTTCTGAGACATCTTCCAGATAATATATTTAAGAAAAGGACCGGTAATGGGAATTTTACCTAAAAGAGACGGCATACCTCCTACAGGTATATCTTCAGGTTTATTATACGAATAACAGATAACCATGGGTATACCCAGAGAACCTGCTTCAGTATTAATAGTTCCGGGAAGAGTGAGAAGAAGATCACAACAGTTCATAACATCATATTGTTTATTTTGAATTACTCTTATTTTAATACCACCTTCAGTTTTTATGTATATACCCTTTTCATCTTCCTGAACTTCCCCGGAAGTTCCTTCCAGCATAAGTCCTTTTGTATGGGAGAGACTTTTTTTCAATATATCTACTGTTATATATGGAGAAAGAGCAAGTATAAACTGAGTCTCCATACTGCTGTAAACCTCTTCGGAAACCTTCATAAAATATGCCAGAGAATGCTTCAAAACTACAGGACGACTTCCGGGCATAAGACCAATAGTAAGGATCTCCTTTGAAAGCCCCCAGAGATTAATTGCTTCTTCTCTGGCGTGAAAAAGTTTAACACATTCCAGAGAGAGATTGCCTACAACCTTTATAGTCTCAGGTTTCGTACCGGCTCTGATTAACTTATTTCCGGTATATTCATCAGGAACAAGACAATAGCGAAAATAATTACTCCAGGAAGAAGCCTTTACTGTATAGGCAATAGCAGGCAAACCTGTCCTTTTTGCAACCATTACAGCATGAAAAGGATCACCACCGAGAAAAATAACAATACCCTCCCTGGAAGATATAAATTCTTTTGTTTTTCCAGAGATGAGAAATTCTATAAACTGTCGGGGATTTAGAACAATATCCACACCGGGAATTTCTCTGGCCACCCTTTCTTCCTGTCCACTTGAAAAGGGGCATGGAGCAAGAAATATACTTATTCTTATATGAGGGTTCTTATTTTTTACAGCACTTACAGTTGATTTAACCCAGGAAGCCAGTTCTCCGGGGCCATTGGTAATTATAATGAGATCCAAACTGTCACAATCCTTTTACAATTTCCTCAAGCTTATTTACAGTTTTCTCCAATCTCCTGAGTTTCCTTAATAATTCAGGTAATCGCCCAAAACAGAAGACAGCCCTTTTCCATAAAGAAGATTCCATACCGGGTACACCTGAAACAACAGAAGGTTTTGTTATTGATCTGAAGACAGCAGTTTTTGCTGTTATACACACATTATCTTCAATAGTTATATGGCCTGCACTTCCGGACTGACCTGCAAAAATCACATTATTTCCTATAAAAGCACTGCCTGCAAGTCCTACCTGTCCGCACAATATAGTATTTTCACCCACATTACATCCGTGGCCTATCTGAACTAAATTATCAATTTTAGCTCCTTTTTTTATAATCGTATTTCCTACTGTAGCTCTATCTATAACAGAATTGGATTGAATTTCCACATCATCCTCTATTATAACCTTACCATCAGGAATTATTTTATAATAAGTTCCATCCTTTTTTCTGGCAAAGGAAAAACCATCTCCTCCTATTACAGTGCCGTTCTGTATTATAACATTATTACCTATCTCTGTGTATTCCCTTATAACTGAATTAGAATGAATTATCACATTATCTCCCATACTGACATAAGGATATATAGTAACATTCGGATAAATAACTACATTATCCCCTATAAAAACATTTTCTCCAATTACAACATATGGATAAATAGAAGAGTTTTTACCTATATGGGCTGTAGCAGCAATTACAGCAGTGGGATGAATTTCCCGGGGGATAGAAAGGGGGACATAAAAAAGTTCTACTGCCTTTGCAAAGATAAGATAAGGATTATCAGTTCTAAGAGTAGGAATAGGAATTTCATGGTAATCATGGGAAATTATTACTGCAGAGGCTTTTGTCCTCCTGAGCTCAGGCGTATATCTTGGATTTGCAAGAAATGTAATATCACCTTCTA
>JAKJGF010000106.1 GCA_022704525.1 Bacillota bacterium
GGGAGGTCAGCAGCAGGGAGGTCAGCAGCAGGGAGGTCAGCAGCAGGGAGGTCAGCAGCAGGGAGGTCAGCAGCAGGGCAAACAGCAGGGAGGTCAGCAGCAGGAGAGAGGAATAACTGAAGCCAGTAAATTAGATGGGGTTAAAGGTTCAACAGTTTCTACAACACAACAGAGGGAAAAAGGTGAAACTGTTAATAAGGACACTAAATTTGAATCTAAAGATAGTAAATCTAATACTGAATTGAAAGATAGTAAACAGGAAAGAAAAGATATAGAACGGAGGGAATTAATAGATCAAAGAACTGTCAGGGAATCAGAAAACAAAAAACAGTCTGGAAAGATGGGAAGAGGCAGTGAAATATTTAAAAGAGCTTTTAAACTCTGGTCTTATTTCCTTTCCAAACTGAAAAAATCTATATTTAAAGATGGCTCCCCTCCTTCTGACCCGAAGAATTTAAAGTTTAAAGATATATATAAAGATTCGAAGCTTGCTATAAAAAAGTCATGTAAAACCTGTAAAACTCATGTGGATGATCAGCAAATTCAGTGCTGTCCTAATTGTAAAACAAATAATCGTACAGTATTCCTTACATCGAAGATATTTTATCGCAAACAGGGACAGAAAGAATTCTTCAGGAAGGAATATGATCAGGTTGAACTAACCTCTAAAGCCGTAGATTATTTTAATCGTGGAGAAATTGATTCTGTTTTGACCCTCCGTAAGAGAGTGAAAATACCAGCTCGTGCCGAATTAATTGGCCTTTTCAATAGAGCTATTTATAACAGAGAAGCTGCTTAATTAATGGATTTATTGAATTCTATAAGAGTTCTTGCTAAAAATATTCTGAATGGTGCTATATACGATACTGAGGAAATGGAGGCAAATCTTGATGAAGTTCTTGTCTCCATTGATGAATTGCGTAATAAATATGGCCAGCTTGATTTTCCTGAAGCTGAAAGTATTGTCCTTCTTTTGTTTGAATCTCTTGATCTGTATGAAGAAGTTATAGAAACAATTATTTCTTACAGAAAGGGTCAGGAAGAACGTATGGCAGAAGCAATGATGAAAGCCGAAGAAGCCAGTGATATACTGTGTCATATAGAAGATCTTATAGGTGAAAGTAAAGAAATGTTTGATGATATAGGTTTTGGATAGATGATTTTTATGGATGATATGCTGATTAGTAAAATTTCTCCTTCCATCCTTTCCAGACGGGAAGCAAGATTAAATAAAGTGCAGAATTTAGTGGAAGTAGCTGAGAAATCAATTAATGCTATTTCCTTATTGCCTCCTGATAGACAGGAAGCTCTGAATAGTTTTTATAATATACTTTTATGTGATATATATAACTTAAAAGAGATTTCTATTCCTTTATCCCTGAGCTCTATTCAGGATAGAACTGGTAAAGCCTCTATAGAAGAAATTACTGCTACTAAGACGATCTATCCCGATGGTACAGAAGCTTATATCAGCAGAAATCAGGAAGAAGGACAGATAAAATCTTTTACTAAATGGAAAGATGGGACAAAGGTTTTCAGAGTCTCTAAAAGTGATATGCCTGTTAACATAGAAAATATTTCCTTGAATTCTGTTAGAAAAGAATTAGAAAGTTTTTTAAATTATTTTACAGAAAAGCATTCTTCAGTTTTAAAACCTGAAGATATAATTAAAAACGGTCTCATTATTAACTATTGTAATTTCCCGGATATATTTTCTCTTCTTCAGGAAGAATTAAGTAAATATATTAATTCCGGAGAAGTAGTGGATGAATTGTTATCAGGGGTAGATAATATTAAACAGAGAGAAAGACTTTATAATAATGGAATTTTGGAATTAGTAGTAAATACTCCTCTTTATAAACAGATCTTATTCTCGGATCTGAATAAGAATTTTGAATACAGACATACTGTTTATAATGATGGAAAAGATAAGAAATCATTAAATTATAATGATGGCACATCTATAGAGAGTTATGTGAATAATAAAACAGGTGAGAGAAAATTAAAGACTAAATTCAATAATATGGCTTTAAAATATAGAAGTTCTGGCGATGCTAAAATGTCTCTTGCAGAATTAGACTATGGAAAAGGGACTGTCAGTAAGATTCTTTCAGGAGAGAATAAGTTTTTAATAGAGTACAGGGATAAGCTTAACAGATTTTATTCCAGGGGAGAGATTTTTGAGGATAATTCGTTGAAGTTTACCTGGAATGAAGAAGGGTTTAAGGAAAAGGTGGTAAGATTTTTTCCCTGTGGAAGTGGAAAATTAAAAGAGATAGATAATTCCGGAAAAACAAAGGAATTTTCCTGGACACCTGATAAAGAAATTATGTATGTAGAAGAAAAAATGCCCAATGAAAACTTAAATAAAACTTATTTTTATAAAAATGGTATTGTAAGGAAACAAAAATATTTCAGTGACGGTCATTCGATTGATATGCTCAGTTATCCAGATAATATCATTAAAAAAATATATACTTACCCTGATAACACCAGAGAGGTTCTCACTACTTTTCCCCGTGGAGAAAGCCGTAGAACTGTTCGTTATGCTGATGGATCTATCTTATCTGAACTTAAATACTCTGATAAATCTATGAAAATCGGTAAATTATTGTCCAATGGTACAGTTTCCCTTCAGAGAGTCTGGGCAAATGGTATAAAAGAAGAAGCCCTTTGCTGGCCTCAATTGCATAAAGGAAGTATAGATACTATTTTTCCATCAGGTGAAAGAGAGAAGAAGATATTTAATCCTGATGGTTCCTGTGACAGACACATTTATACAGGAGAAGACACACAGTTAACACATATACCGGGTGAGTTTTATTCCCACAAACTACAGGGACTTCCCTTTTTTAACAGACTGGCTTCTTCTCTGGAGCATCTAAAACTACTGAAAAATCCGTTTCATAACTTGCTTTTAATTATGGATCCTCATATCTGGATTTTATTTCTTATAGGCGGTATAAGAGATGAACTTAAAGTAACATCTTTAGATGAGAAGATATCTCTGAAAAAATCCGATATTATCTCAGAGAAGAAAACCCATAGAGTTCTAAAAAAGCCGGTTTATATAGAATTTACTGCCGGTTTTGAGATTATTTCTGAAGAAATGAAGGGGCGTCATTTATGAGAAGCAGACTCCAGAATGAAGGCTCCCCCTTTGTTATAGAAACAGTTGGTATTATCAATAATAGGTATGAAGTTAAATATAACCTTCCTGTTAATTATTATTTTGAAAAAATCAAAACAATTGATGAAAAGTTTCTGACAGAAGAAGAGCTGAAAAAATCATCTTTTTTTATTCCCCCTCTGTGTGAAGACCTGTTTTCGGAAATAGACAGTGCTGATTTGAGTGCTTATGCTTTAAGCTTCTTAGATGGACGAAAACAGGACTTTAACTATTATGTGGATCTGGCAAATTATTATAAGGAAAAAGCAGAAAATGAACAGAAGTCAAGACATCTTCATCAGGATGGTGAAGAAATAGCTCAGGCCATTAATATGGATATACTGCTGCCTTCAGATAAAACAAGTATGAGTGCAGAGGCCCTGGCCCGTATGGACGGATATCAGTATGATTTCCAATATTATGTGGATTTAGCCAATTATTATAAAGATATGGAAGATTATGAACAAAAACTTGCAGCTATTAAGAGAGGTGATGATGAAACTCAACCTCTTATTCCTCTTGAAAGAGAAAGTTTTTCCCTTACTCCGGAAGCTCTGGCTTATACAGATGGCTATCAGTATGATTTTAATTATTATATAGAGTTATCATCTTATTATGAAAAATCAAGAGAATATCAACGCAATAAGGATCTATTTGATGCCGGATTTAAAGATACATTTAAAGATAGTAATCTTAAAATATCTTCCGGTAAAGAACGGACTTCCCTCAGTGCAGAAGCTCTGGCTACTGCAGATGGCTATCAGTATGATTTTCAGTATTACAAGAATCTTTCTGAATATTATAAAGAAGCTGAAGAATATGAACGTAAAATGGAACTTTATAATGCCGGAGAGAAAGATGTATTTCAAAAACAGGAAACAGGTCTGACATTGGAACGAGAAAGTTTTGAGCTGAGCCCTGAAGCTCTGGCTCATGCAGATGGCTACCAGTATGATCTGGATTATTATAAAAATCTCAGTAAATATTACAGTGACATGGAAGAATATAATCGTAAGCTCGAATTGTTTAATACCGGTGATAAAGAGATTTTTAAGAGGAAAATAGAGATAGGTCAACTGGAAAAGGAGAAAGTTTTTCTCAGTGCAGAAGCACTGGCTAAAATAGATGGTTATCAATATGATTTTCAGTATTATATAAAGCTTGAGAATTATTATAAGGAACTGGATGCTTATAACAGAAAAAAAGAACTTATGGAGCTGGGAATAAAGGATATATTTGAATCCTCAAAAGAGGAAATAGAGCTAATAGATAAAATAGAACTGGGAGTAAAGGATGAAAGAATCTGGACTCCTTCTATAGAGGATCTTCTTGCTTTTTCCAGAGGTAAATCTCCCCCTTATTTCCTGGATACTTTACTTTATATGCTCAAAAGAGTGGATACAGGTTTTAATGATAAAATCCGTGGTTCCAACCTCCGACTCAGAATGGACTGGAATACTAAAGTAATGGAAAGTAAAGAATTTGAAGATTTAATGGAGGAAATTCAAAGTAAAATTCTTCCGGAATAGAAGCAGGGACAGTTTAGAAACTGTCCCTACTGGCATAAATCAGGCTTATAATCCTGCAGTGGCTCCGACGAGTCCTCCTGCAGCGGCAAGTGTAACACCTGCAATAAGTCCTGCAGGGACACCTGTGAGGGCAGCACCATAGAGAACACCTGTTCCACCCATCGTGGCACCGAGATATGTGGCCCCGGCAGCTGTGGCTCCACCTACTACAGCATTCAGGAGACTACCTTTTTTAACCTCTCCATCTGCTCCTTTTGTACTTTTAAGACCCTTGAGAAATGCAAGACCACCGAGAACTGCAGTTGCACCGATTCCGCCTGCAGGGCCAAGAAAATGATTTGCTGCAAGACCTATGGCTGCATCAACTGCGCCTGCTATACTGGCAATTCCTCCCACCACTACTGCTCCTCCAACACCTCCTATGGCTGCACATCCGAGAGCTGTGCCTGGGCCTGCAGGTTGTTCAGAAAGGGGTTTGCCTTTTAAGAAATCCGGTGTTTCAGAAGTTGAACCTAAAACAACCTGTTCCTTTGGTCCTTCTTCTTTTTTCGTGAATTTAATCTGTGGTAATTGTGCTCCTACACCAGTTTTTTGAATCTCCATATTTTATTTCCTCCTTTTTTATTATTTATTTCTAAAATAAAGTATATAATTTCAAAATGATAAATTCAATAGAAAAATGTTAAAAATTTGTTAACAGAAGTTAAGAAGCATGAAGGATGAAGAGTGAAAAGAAGTATAAATGTATCTTAATTACTATTAAATTATCGTCTCACGTCTCACGCATAACGCATTACGATTCTTATAATATTTAGAAGGATTTTACAATATTTTCTTGAATTAAATAATAATCTTCAATTATCAGCTTTTTAGTTGAAAGCTAAAAATCTCCGAGCTATTTTTTCTAATGTTTTTTGAACTATGAATAATAGCCGATAGGGTCTGGTGAGAAATTATCAGTACCTCCCGAATCTGGAAAGGAGAATTTTCTATGAAATTTACTACCCGGCAGATTGCTTTAATGGGTCTTCTGGCTGCTATAAATGGAGTTTTAGAAATTACACTGGGAAATTATTTACACCTTCTTCAATTTTATTTTACTGGTAATATAATGATTGGTTTTAATTGTATAGTTTATTTAATGGGTAAAAAAGCTATATCTCAGAGGGGAACTATTTTGGTAATAGGCTTTATCAGTGCTCTTATTAAGTTTATTTTTGGATGGAATATAAATGCCGCTATAGCTATATTGATAGAAGCTCTTCTTATGGAACTTACTATAAATATTATAGGTTTTAATATTGTAGGAGCAGTTACAGGAGCAGTAATGGCTAATATGTGGGCTTTATTTCAAAAGCTTATTGTCCTCGGTATAATCGGTGGAGCAGGTTTTATTAATACTATAAAGGTTATTACTGATAAAACTGCTATGTTTTTTAATATAGATAAAGGATATATGTTTTTACTTATAATGATTTTATTATTTTGTTATTCTTTATGGGGAGTACTTTTTGGAACTATAGGATGGAAACTCACAGGGCGGCTTTCTTCAAAGATATATACGTAAAGGAGATTGTTTATGAAAATGACAAAAAAAGAAAGAATCCTTGCTACTCTGGAAGGAGAAAAAACAGATAGAATTCCTGCAAGTTTCTGGAGGCATTTTTATGAGTATGAAACAGGTGCAGAAAGTTTAGCTGATATAATGATCAGATACGAGCGTGAAATGGACTGGGATTTTATGAAGGTAAACGCCAGAGCCAGTTACCATGATGAAGCCTGGGGATGTAAATATGAATTTTATAAAGATGGTTTTAGAAAGCCAAAAAAACTTTATCATCCTGTAAAATCTATAGATGATTATAATGAAATAGTGGTTCTGGACCCTCTTAAAAGTCCTCCCTTAAGGGAACAGATTGATGCTCTTCATTTGATAGGTAAGGCTTTAAGAGATGATTTGTTCTTTGTTATGACTGTTTTTACACCATTTTCTATTGTAGCGGAATTAGTAGAAAGTTTTGATACAATAAAAGAGCATATAAGAAATCATCCTGATCTTATACACAGAGTTTTAGATAAGATAACCAGTACCTTTGAAAAGTTTATAGAAGAAGCTCTTAATACCGGAATATCCGGTCTTTTTTATGCTACACGACACTGGGCCAGTAATGATTATTTTACTCCTGAGGAATTTCTTGAATTCTGTCGACCCTATGATATGAGATTACTGGAAAAGGTCAAGTCCTGCCCTCTGAATATCCTTCATATCTGTAAGAGTAATAATATGCTTTCCCATCTTTCTGATTATCCTGTTCATGCTTTTCACTGGGATTCCTGTGATCCAACAAATATGTCTCTTCAGGAAGGCAAAAAAAATGTAACAGGTGCCGTAATAGGCGGTATAAACCAGAAGACTACGATTCTTAAAGGTTCTGTTGAAGAGTGCCTTAAAGAAGCCAGAATTGCTTTGAATTTAACAGGTAGACACAGGTGGCTACTGAGTGCAGGATGTACCTATCCACCGGAAACACCAATTGAAAATCTTAGAGCTCTGAGAGAGTGGACTTAGAGTTTAGATATTATTTTTTAAAAATACTTTCAGTGATTAAATTAGTGAAGAGTGAACAATGTTATTCACTCTTTATCTGTTTGTAACTATTTTAATTAAAATTTTTAAATAAACCTATTTACGAATCTGAATTAATATGTGATATATTAATTATAAGGTTGTCGGGTCCAAATAAAAATGAAGTGAATTTATTATGATAAAAAGTATTATAAAAAAAGGTTTCACTTTAATTGAAATAATGACAGCAATAGCTATACTCGGTCTGGTAATAGTAACTATATGCGGAGTTTTTATTCATGGATTAAATGCAATAAAAAAAGGTAAATATAGAGCCTGTGCTATTCATATTGCAAAACAGAAGTTTAATGAACTTGGTGAAATTAATTTAGGAGATCCTTCAGGTATACCAGTAAAGAAATTATCAGAACCACCGCCTGAGGGATGTATAGAAGGATGGCAGAACTCAGACCCTGATATTGGAGACTACATCCGCTGGGATGCTTCCACACCTCTCTATAAAATATCAGGAAAACAAAAAATGGCAGGTATTGAATATGATTTTGATGTTGTAATAGAACATTATCATAAAAATTTGAAAAAAGTTACTGTAAAAGTTACATGGAAAGAAATAGAAGGAGAAAGAAAGGTTGAGTTATGTACACTTTTATCAAGAAGTATGTAAGAAAAAGTAAAGAAGAAGGATTTACTGTTCTTGAATTGATTATTTCCTGTATTGTTTTTAGTTTTTTTTTATTTGCAGTTTATGCAACTCTGGATATAGGATTTAAAAGCTGGCAAATGGGAGAGACAAAATCAGATCTACATCAAAAAGCTGAAATATTACTTAATAGAATAATAAAAGAATTCAGTTACACTAATTCTATCTCCCTTCAGATAGAAAATGGCGGAGATCCTAATAGCACTGTGAGTAATACATATCTGTGTTTTCAAACACCTGTAAATAAAAACAATAATACCTTTGAAAAAGACACTTCTCCCACAGGTTTTGGATGTCCTGTATGGCAGGGATACATTTTATATTATATGAGAACAGATCCGGAAAATGTAAAAAAGAAAAATATTTATCGACGTTTTGTAGAAGCAACACCATCAATACAACCGGCTATATTAACGTCTATTACTAATTATATAAACGCTACAGGCGGAGAAAATGTTAGAACTGTCGTAAAAGATATATATGATATAGATTTTGATCGCAAAGGGGATATGGTAATAATTAATATTTCTTTTCAGAGAGATATACGTAAAAATGCCATGGTAGCCTTTTCCCCTGGTAGTAATAAAGGTATAGAAATTATTAATATGAAGGCCACAGCAAAGGCAAGAAATTAAAAGTAGAAAGGTGGAGTTTATAATGTTTATTAAGAAAGGGAAAAACCTGTTTGAAGAAGGTATAGCAATGATAAGTGTTTTATTGCTGACAGTATTACTTACACTGATGACAGTTTCTATGCTTTTTATAAATACAAACCATTTATCTATGGTAGGTAATATAGAAGGTAAAGAGAAAGCTCTTAAAGCTGCAGAAGCCGGTGTGGAATATGCCATGCATATGTTAAATGAAGACCCTGCATGGGGTCTTACAGGAGATCCTGTTTTCCCCGGAGGCAAGATTGTAATACCCGGTGATCCGAATACTTTCCCCCGGTTCACACTTCTTAACAGTGATAGTATTCCAGTATCTTATACAAAGGACTGCAGATTTACCATTACCTTTAATCAAACATCACCATACAGATCTGTTAATAATCTATTTAATCCTCTTACAGGAGAAGGGAATACCCCACCTTATACAGCAAAAATAATTTCTATAGGAAGATTTGGGCCTAATTCAGAGCAAAAAATAACAAAAATTATTGAGGCTTACTTGGTGAGGTCAGATTATTCTCCTAATAGTATAAATGTAGCAGGTTCTATATGCTTTGCCGGTAAAGATGAATCCGATAATGTTACTGGTAAAGTTACTATAACAGGCAGAGATCCTGATGAGGCAGGTTCTATTTATTCTGATGATCCTAATGACGATAGTATTATGTTTGGTCCCAGAGCCGGTATAATAACAAATAAAGGTATCTTTGTATCAAAAGGTAAAATTGATAGTTTACCTCCGGGTTTTGATGGAAGTATAGTTGAAAATTGTAACAAAGATTATCTTTCTAAACCTATAAATATAGATGAAATAATAGAAAATGCAAGGACAGATATTTATGGTTCTCTCCCTCATGGTGGAGGGTTAATAACATTAAGGGATATTAAACCTGACTGGTACAGGGGCATCTTTAAGTCTTCTGTAAGTGTCCAAAATAGCACAGGATTTTCAATAGAAGGACCAAATGCTGATATATCATATGATAAATCAGGTGAGATAATTACAGTTACCCTAAATAAAGATATTTATGTTGATTCCAACGGCCTTAAAATAAAAGGTGAACCTGATTCTATTTACTGGGGTATATATGAAGGTCTGGAAAAGCTTGATGATAATGGAGAATTAATACCGGGTGATATACTGAAGAAAGCTATTATGGCACGATCTTTTTATATGAATCTGAATGGCCATACAATCTATTCTGAAGGTGATGTTCATATTGCAATAAATCTTAAGGGGAGAGGCAGAATATTTTCTAAAGGTGACATAAAATATATTATTGGTATAAACGGAAAGGAAACTATAAACGCCTGTAATGGCAATTTAGATCTGGAGATAACAAAAAATGTAGGTAAATGTAATACTAGCGGTTTATATTATGCAGGTAAAAATATTGATATCCAACCACTTAAAAAGGACAGTGATCTTTACTGGGGATGGGGAGTAGAAGATATAAATACAAAAGAATTTTCAGGTCCTACCTATATCTCAAGTGGCTATGATTCTTATTATCCTTTTGTAACTAAATTCAGCAAACCCAATAATAAAACAACTTCTATAGGAGAATATCATCCTGCTCAGTACGACTCTAACGGAAAGCTTGTGAGAAGAGCTCATTATGAAGGAAATGATATGACAGTAACAAAAGTGCTCAACAAAGATACAGGTGATTATTATTATATAGCCAAAGGGCGTGATGGCCCTCTTAAGCTTAGCCTTGATTATGATAACAACAAAAATATAGATATTGGTGATTATCAGATAAAGATTATACCACCTCATCAGGAAGAATTTGATCCGGAGAAACCTACGGATCCAAATACATTACCAGATCCAAATACATTACCGGATCCAAATACATTATCGGATCCAAATACATTACCGGATCCAAATTCACCCTCACCAATACCCGGCTCAGATCCTGATGAAACTTATAAAGTAGAATTACTGGATAAATATGGACACTCCATACAACCTCCTGTTAATATTACTCAGGAGGAACTGGATAATTTCGGCCCCCAGGTTGTACATTATTTTAATGCTTGTTCAGACTCTGTTGATATTACTATAATAGGAGCAATAAAAAATGCTACCGGAGGGAATCGTTTATTTTTTAATCCGGGACCCGAGGGAAATATAATAGTAGGATATAATCCTTCCTATTTAAACAGTATGGTAAATGTTCAGAGGAAATCTTTCACAGTAAGAAAAATATCCTGTCATGAATTATAAAATTTCAGAAAATGAACAGATGAGCATTGAGAAGTAAGAATTTTCTTACTCCTCAATGCTCAATTATTTATGACTCATTTATTTTATTATCATTCCTTATGATAGATTCTTATGAAATACACTATAATTACCAGTTATAGAATTTATTCAAAACCACAGGAAGTTGTTTTTTCCACCAGTATTCATGGTGGTCACATGGGGCAGGCCATACATCATACCAGTGCCTTATTCCTTTGGAGTTCAAGAGATTATGGAAACTATCATTTTCTCCCTTACAGATATCATTTTCTCCGCAGAACATCCAGAGAAGTGATTTTTTATTATACATATAATAAAACCATGGATCAGAAAGACCTGGCAGATAATCTACAGGGTTATTGAAATATACATTGTTATCATAATAACCTTCCATATATGCTCTTATATCGAACATCCCTGACATACATACAGAAAGATCAAAACAATCGGGATGTTTCAGAAATAGATTGGTAACATTATATCCTCCGAAACTTGCTCCCATACATCCTACAAAGGGATTCTGTGTCATATGTCTTACAAAGGGAACAAGCTCATGAACTATATAATCTTCATATCCCATAGCCCATTTTACCCTGTCAGCAGGATGTATATAAGGATTGTACCAACTTTCCTGATTGATTGAATCAATAGCAAAAAATTGCATTTTCCCCTGGTTAAGCCACCATCTGGCATCTTCCTGAAGTCTGTAGTAATCAATTTCACCATGTTTCCCTCCGCAGGTAGGGAAATAAATCATTCCAGGGCCCCAGTGGCCAATACGAAGAACTCCCATATTCATGCCAACTCTATGGCTGTACCATTCATAATAATTTACTTCCATAATAATATTTTACTCCTCTCAATAATATAGTGAGAGGTGATAGGTGATAGGTGATAGGTAATATTATTACACTTCTCACTTCTTACTTCTCACTTCTCACCTTAATAAGTACCATTTAATTGGAAACCTTACAGTTAACTGCATAACAATTTGAAATTTTTATAGAATTTGAGTGACTTCTATGTTATAATATCTGTTATTATATATGTAAACAATTAAAAGGAGTAGATTTTATGAGATGCCCCAGAGATAAAATGCCCCTTGAAGAAAGTATTTTTGAAAATGATATTTCAATTGATACCTGTTCTTACTGTGATGGCATATGGCTTGATAATGAAGAGTTAGGTAAACTGACAGGATTAAAAACTGATGTTTTAGATGGTGAAAAAATATCAGAGGAAATTGAGTGGGATGAAATTTTAAAGTGCCCTGTCTGTAAAATTGATATGGAAAAAAGATATTTTTCAAAGGAAAAGACTGTTAAAATAGACAGATGTCCCGGATGTTTCGGTATATGGCTTGATACAGGAGAAATGTCTCCTATACTTGAAATTGCTTACAGGATTAAGGACTCAGGGGATTTTAGATAAGAGAATTCTTGCCTCAGCTTAAAAATGTTTTTTATTTTAATTCTGTTTCCTCTTGACCTACGCCTGTGTCAGTAATAGCGGTCTTGTGTCATTTATAATTGATGGAATAAATTTTGAAAGAATTGCCCTTCAATTTTACAGGGAGAAGAAAATTATAATTTCTTCAATTTCTCTAACTCCAGGTCTGAGAGTTTCATTGACATTATTTCAAGGGTGAGGATTAACTCTAAACTATAAACGACTCCTTCTTAACCCTTCACGTCTCACGTATTCTAACTGTTTTTCTTCTTTCCTTTAGCTGTTTTCTCTTTTTTTTTGCCTCCATTATAGTTCCGAGAAAATCAAGTATGATTCTTGAAGCTAACTGGGCAGTACATTCTGAAAGATCGAACTGTGGATTTACCTCTACAAGGTCAAATCCTACTATATTACCTTTTTGTGGCAGAGCAGTGAGAATCTTTTTTATTTGATGATAATTAAAACCGCCCGGTTCGGCAAGCCCTGTTGCCGGGGCAACAGATGGATCCATAACATCTATATCTATTGTTACATAGATGTTTTCTGCTTTCGGTATCTGTTTTAATGTCCAGGTTGTTCCATGTTCTATAGATTCTTCTGCTGTGATTATATTTAATCCTGTCTTTTTTGCATCTTCATAAATACTAAAACCATTCTGCAATCCTCTTATACCTATCTGGGTAATTTTATTGATATTTTTTAATTCTGAAATTCTTCTTATAGGACTGGCATGAGAAAACGTTATTTCCTGATCTGTTACAGATTCCTGGAAATCAAGATGTGTATCAAAATGAATTATATCAAGAGGAATATCCCCAAAAGCTTTAACAATGGGAAAAGTAATTGAATGGTCCCCTCCAATAGCTACAGGAAATACTTTACTCTGAAGGATTTCCTTAAAATATCCATATATGAGGTCTATATTTTCTTCCACTTCATATAACACTGGAATAATATCACCATAATCGATCATATTAAGATCTTCCAGAATGAATTTTTTTGTTTCTATGTCAAAGAGTCTATTTCCATAGGAGTAAGCAGTACCATAAATTCTGGAGGCTCCTCTTATTGCTTTTGTTCCATAGGCGGCACCCGAACCTGTTACCTGATCCATTGGTACACCTATAAATGCCACATCAACTCCTTCCAGGTTTCTTGTATGAGGTAATTTGCAAAATGTCGAAATGCCATGAAACCTTATTAAATACTCATTCATTAATATATTCTCCTTACCTGTGATTTTTAAAGAGGTTTAATACCAATTATTCATCAATTGTACTAATAAAACAGCCTTGAGGCTACTCCAAAAAAATATGAATGCTTATACTTCTTTACCTGAGGCAATATCCTTTAAATTTCGACATGTAATTAACTTAAAACTTCCTTATAAATACGCCATCTTTTTGTCCTTCGGAGAACTTCGTTTTTCCGTAGCCTCAAGGCTGTTTTTACTACGTTTGATGGCAGATTGGTATAAATACTCTTTCCTTTGAGATTATAACATGGTTATATTAAAAAATGGGAGAAAAATTAACAAAAATTATTTAATTAGAACGCTATTAAAGAGAGGTAATCCATTCTATCTAATCCAGTTATATTATCAATGACAGGATTAAGATTTTTACGTTATTTATGTGCAACTTCTGCAAGCATTTTATCCAGTATGTCTGTTTCTGGAAATTTATTTTGAAATTCTCTCAGGGTTTTACGCATAACTTCAGCTTTAGAAAGATGTTCTGCTTTTCTGTGATTTTCAAAAATGTTAAGGAGTTCTACTCCTTCAGGAGTTTTAAAATATAATCTGAAATTAAATTTTTCCTGCTGCTTCATAGTAGTTATCATTCGTTGACACCTGCTTTCTCGAATAAATATAACAAGATAAAAGCCCCCTGGGAAAACGACAATAAATTACAGAAATTATATTTATAATTCTTCATTTATTCTAAAAAATCCTTTTAAAAATAAAAAACTTATTATATTATAGTAAAAAACGTATATATTATAATTAAATCAAATATTTCTATAAATAATCATCTTAAGTTGTGAATTATGATTTTGTGTAAAATATTTAATCTCATATGTTAAGAATTTATTCTTCAAATTTGATGCCATAATTTAGAGGATAAAACTATTTCTTTATAGAATTGTAATTATTCATGGTGAATATGGAGTTCTGAGTTATATTTTATAAAGCAGAAACCTTCCAGAAATAATGACTGAATACTTAATAATTAAGGAGGTCTACATTAATGAAAATAGGAATATTACTACATGGATGCGGTGTATTTGACGGTTCTGAGATACACGAGTCTGTTTTAACTTTATTGTTTTTAGAAAAGGCCGGTGTAGAATCGGTATGTATTTCTATTAATAAACCACAACTTCATGTTGTTGACCATATTACAGGTCATGTGGCAGAGGGAGTTAAGAGAAATATAATGGAAGAATCTGCCAGAATTGCAAGAGGGAAGATTCGTGATCTTAAAACAGTCAGTGTAGATGAGATAGATGGCCTCATAATACCCGGTGGTTTTGGAGTAGCGAAGAATCTGTGCGATTTTGTCGTTAAAGGTGAGAATTGCTCAGTTGAACCTGAGGTAGAAAATTTTCTTAAAGAACTTCATAGTAAAAGAAAACCTATAGGAGCTATTTGTATAGCTCCCGCTCTTGTTGCTAAAATATTTGGTAAAGATATAAAACCCAGGCTAACAATAGGTAATGATCAATCTACAGCCGATAAGATTAATAAAATGGGAGCAGAACATATAGAGTGTCCTGTAAATAATTTTGTTGTAGATGAAAAATATAAAATAGTAACAACACCTGCTTATATGCTGGGTCCTGGAATTAAAGACATAGCAGAAGGTATAGAGGGTCTCGTTAAAGCTGTAGTTGAACTGGCAACAAAGTAGTGAAAAGTGAAAAGTGAAACAAAGTCTCTCCGAAGCAGACAAAGAGTGAGCAGTGAACATTAAATTACTATGATAGTAATAAAGTAACTCTATATTTACTTTTCACCTTTCACTTCTTTTCACCTCTCACTCTTCACTTTTCACGGCTTCTACCATAAGTTTTGTAACATTTTTAGCAAATGTAACTGGATCTTTTGGTTTTGAACCCTCTAGAAGAAGGGCTTCATCGTATATAATAGAGGTATATTCCGCTAATATCTCATTCTGCTTATTTTTTTCAAAGATTTTATTCATAGCTTCTATGACAGGATGAGATGGGTTGATTTCAAGAATCCTTTTAGCTCCTGGTATAGTCTGTCCCATAGCTTTCATTATTTTTTCCATCTGAGGGTCTAAATCCCCTTCTTCTGCTACAAGACAGCACAGGGAATCTTTAAGTCTTCCGGAAAGACGTACATCTTTTACATCATCTTTGAGTTTTTCTTTCATAAGGTCAATAAGTTTTTCATATTTTTTCTTTGTTTGTTCACTCTCTTCAGTCTTATCCAGCTTAATATCACCTTTAATTACAGATTTGACTTTTTTCCCTTTGTAATCATACAGATTGGTCATTATGATATCATCAATTTCATCAAGCATTATAAGAACTTCATAGTCTTTTTCTTTGAAACCTTCCAGATAAGGAGATTTAACAAGTTCATTAAAATCTGCTCCTGTAATATAATATATTTCTTCCTGACCTTCCTTCATTTGTTCTACATATTTTTCGAGGGTTGTAAAAGAGTCATATCCTGTTTTGTTTGAATGGAATAGAAGAAGATCTGCCAGAGTTTCTTTTCTGGAAAAATCATAGTGGATTCCTTCTTTTAATATTCTGCCGAATTCTTTATGAAACTGAAGATATTTCTCATAGTCATTCTTTTTCATGTCACTGAGTGTATCAAGAATTTTTTTTGTAACATTACTTTTGATAAGATCAACCTGGCGATTATTCTGAAGAATTTCCCTGGAAATATTTAAAGGAAGATCGGAAGAATCCACTATTCCTTTTATAAATCGTAGATAGGGAGGAATTAATTCTTCACAGTGCTCCATAATCTGAACCCTTTTTACATAAAGAGTCAATCCATATTTATAGTCTTTATAAAGAATGTCAAAAGGTTTTTTAGAAGGGATATAAACAAGGGCACTGAATTCAGAACTACCTTCTGCTTTGTAATGAATTACCTTCATAGGATCTGTATAATCCCTGGAAACATGTTTATAAAATTCATTGTATTCTTCTTCTGTGATTTCCGATTTGTTTTTTAGCCATATGGCTTTCCTGGAATTTAGAGTTTCTTCTTCAATAGTTTTTTTATTTACATCCTTTTCATCTGTTTTTTCTATATCCATGACTATTGCATGTTCAATATAATCAGAATATTTTCTTACTATATGTCTTATTTCCCAGGTTTCAAGAAATTTCTTATCATCTTCTTTAAGATGGAGAATAACATCTGTCCCCTTTTTTTCTTTTTCTATTTCTTCTATAGTAAAGGTACCATCAGCAGCAGATTCCCATTTTATACCTATTTTATCTTT
>JAKJGF010000107.1 GCA_022704525.1 Bacillota bacterium
GAGGAAGAACAGGAAGTAATAGAGGAAGAACAGGAAGTAATAGAGGAAGAACAGGAAGTAATAGAGGAAGAACAGGAAGTAATAGAGGAAGAAGAAATGGAACAGGAAGAGTCCATTCAAGAAAAGCTAGAAATAAAAGAAGAAGAGAAAGAAGAGGAAGAAGAGGAAGAAGAGGAAGAAGAGGAAGAAGAGGAAGAAGAGGAAGAAGAGGAAGAAGAGGAAGAAGAGGAAGAGAAAATAAAAAAGGAAATTCCTAAAGTAATCGTAGAACAAGAAAAAAAAGTAGAAAAAATAATAATTTGTTCTGTCTGTCACAGAAAAAATCCCAGTAAAAATAGAATATGTAGTTATTGTTTTAATTATATAGAAGAATCTCAATCTGAAATTATAGAAGAGCCAGTATTAATAGAAAAAGTAGAAAATATAATAGAAAAAATTATAGAACAAAGCCAGCAGAAAATTATAGAAAAAGTTGAAGAAAATTTTTCAGAAGATCTTTCACAGAAAGTAATAATAAAAGCTACAGAAAAAGTTGAAGAAAAAATCTTAAAAGAAAGTCCGGAGAAAAAAATAAAACAATCTCAAGAAGATGAAATAATTATCTGTCCTGTATGTCAGAGAAAAAATTCAAAAAAAAATAAAGCCTGCAGTTACTGTTCTAATTACTTAGGTAGATAGTATGTTCATTATAGATAAATCAAAAAAGCTAATTAATAAAGCAATTAAAGTTATACCAGGTGGTGTTAATAGTCCAGTAAGAGCTTTTCAAGCAGTCGGTGGAACTCCTCCCTTTATATCCAGAGGACAGGGTTCAAGATTATATGATGAAGATGGGAATGAATACATTGATTTTGTTTGCTCCTGGGGGCCTTTAATATTAGGACATTTAAACTATAAAGTAATAAAAGCTTTAAAGATTCAATTAGAAAAAGGGACTACTTTTGGTGCTCCTACAAAGCAGGAAATAGCTCTTGCAGAAAAAATAGTTCAGTTATTTCCATCTATAGATATGGTGAGACTTGTTAATTCTGGAACTGAAGCTGTAATGAGTGCTGTAAGACTGGCAAGAGGTTATACCGGTAAAGACAAAATTGTAAAGTTTGAAGGTTGTTATCACGGTCATGTTGACTCTCTTCTTGTTAAAGCAGGTTCTGGCAGTATGACCTTTGGTGTTCCTATAAGTAAAGGTATACAGAGTGCAATAGCTCATGACACAATTGTATTACCTTTTAATGATATTGATATTTTGAAAGCACTAATAAAGGATCTTCATAAAGATATAGCTGCTGTAATTCTGGAGCCCGTTCCGGGTAATATGGGTGTCATACTTCCTAAAAAAGGATTTTTAGAAACTGTAAGAGCTATTACTCAACAATATGGTATAATCCTTATATTTGATGAAGTTATTACAGGATTTCGCTTATCTTTAGGAGGAACACAGGAAAAATTTGGTATTAACGCTGATCTAACCTGTCTTGGAAAAATAATAGGTGGCGGACTTCCTGCAGGAGCCTATGGAGGTAGGAGAGAAATAATGAAATGTGTTTCTCCTCTGGGTTCTATATATCAGGCAGGAACTCTCTCAGGTAATCCCCTGGCAGTAACAGCAGGTCTTGCAACGATCAATATATTAATTAAACTGGCTAAAGATGGATTTTATGAAGAATTAGAAGAAAAAACAAAAATCTTCTCTAATGATTTAAACAAAAGAGCAAAAGCTGAAGGAATAAATATAAGGATTAATCAAATCGGTTCTATGATGACAGCTTTTTTCACAGAAAAAGAAGTTTATAATTATGAAACAGCGAAAAAGTCATCAGAAGAAAAATATGCTATGTACTTCTGGAAAATGCTTAAAAATGGTATATATTTACCTCCATCTCAATATGAAACAATGTTCATTTCTGCTGCCCATAACAAGAAAGACCTGCAAAAAGCTTTAAATGCATCATCTATAGCTTTCCGTGAAATAAAAAATAGGAATTAAGAGTAAATATTATGATAAGTGCATATATTTTATTACAGGTGTACTCAGAGTTTGATAAGGCTATATGGAACACTCTGACAGAGCTTCCGAATGTAGTAGAAGCTGCCTGGATTTACGGAGAATTTGATACATTACTAAAAGTAGAAGCAGATTCTCTTGATAAACTTGATGAATTTATTTTTGATGAATTGAGAAAAGTTGAAGGTATAAAATCAACTAAAACTTTACTTGTTGCAAAAATGAAATAAGAATCTGGTTAGTATATATTATGAGAATATTACTGATTGAAGATGAAAAAAAAGTTGCCCGTTTCATAAGTAAAGGGCTTACTGAAGAATCTTATGCTGTAGATATAGCTTATGACGGAGAAGAAGGAGCCTTCCTTGCAGAGATAAACGAGTATGATCTCATAATTTTAGATATTATGCTTCCTAAAAAAAATGGATTTGAAGTAATAAAGCAATTGCGTGGAAAGGGACTAATAACTCCTGTAATAATGTTAACAGCAAAAGATGATCTAAATAGTAAGATACAGGGGCTTGACCTGGGAGCTGATGACTATATAACAAAGCCTTTCGCTTTTTCTGAACTTATGGCCAGAATAAGAGCTATTATAAGACGAAGATACGAAAAAATAGATAATAAATTACAATTTGGAGATCTCATAGTTGATCCAATAACCAGGAGAGTAACAAGAGGAGATAAAGAAATAGATCTTACCAATAAGGAATATGCTCTTATAGAATATTTTGTAAGGAATCCCAATAGAGTTTTAAGTAGAACTATGATTTCTGAACATGTGTGGGATTATCAATTTGATCCTATGACAAATGTAATAGATGTATATGTAAATTACCTCCGACAAAAAATAGATAAAGGTTTTGATAAAAAACTCATTCATACAGTGAGAGGAGCAGGATACGTTCTCAGGGAGTGATGGCAATGTTTAAATCTATAAAGTTTAAACTTGTCTTATGGTATTTCATAATTTTAACAATAATACTAGCCGCATTTAGCTTTTTTTTATATTTTAGCTATAGATACAGTCTTTACAGCCGTGTAGATGCCTCCCTTCAATCAAGAGCAGAAACAGTAGCAGGTCTTATAGATATTGAAAAACCGGACCTTATATTACAATTTAATGTAACAGGGACAGGTTTAAATATAGATCAGATAGGTATTAACTTCCCACCGGCAAGCAATTTATATCCTTTTATCGAACAGGCCAGAATTTACGGTCAGTTTATTCAGATAATTGACTCCCGGGGGAAAGTTGTTGCCAAGTCCAGTAATCTTGGTTCCAGAGAAATTTATTTAAATAAAGATTTATTCAAAATAGCTCTGGGAGGCCACTTCTTTTTTCAGACTCTTAAGCTGGAAGAAAATACCTCTGTAAGATTACTTACCTATCCTGTTATCTGGAAGGATAAGGTCATATGTATTATACAGGTGGGAACTCTTTTAAATGAATTACAGACTTCTCTGGAAAAGCTTTCTTTAGGACTGCTGGTAACAGTACCCACAACCCTTTTACTTGCTCTTCTGGGTGGTTTTGTAATGGCCGGGAAGGTTCTTAAGCCAATAGAAGAAATTAATATGACAGCAAAAAAAATCACCGGAGAGAATCTAACTCAGAGATTGGAAGTAAAAAATCCACATGATGAAATAGGAAGCCTTCAAAAAACATTAAATCAAATGTTTGATAGACTGGAAAATGCCTTTTCTATGCAAAAACGCTTCACAGCAGATGCGTCTCACGAACTCAGAACTCCTCTTACTGTACTTAAAGGTGAAATAGAAGTAGCACTTAAAAAAACCAGAAGACCTGAAGAATACAGGGATATATTGGAAAGCAATCTTGAAGAAGTAGACAGACTTACAAAAATAATAAAGGATCTTTTATTTCTGGCAAGAACCGACAATGGAAAAGACTTTCTAAGTATTCAGAATATAAATCTTTCTCATCTATGCAAGGAAACGATAAAATATATGGAACTTCTTGCTTCAGAAAAGAAAATTCATATAAGTACCAGAATAGATGAGGAACTGATTATACAGGGAGATCCTGATAAAATCAAACAACTTCTTTTAAACCTTCTGGAAAATGGAATAAAATATAATAAGGAAAATGGTAAAATAACACTTTCTCTACATAAAAATGAAAGATATGCCGAACTAAAGATTTCAGATACTGGCATAGGAATTTCTTCTGAAGATATACCTTATATATTTGAACGATTTTATCGTGTTGATAAAGCCCGTTCCCGGGAGATGGGAGGTAGCGGTCTTGGGCTTTCTATAGTTAAATGGATTGTAGAAGTTCATCAAGGAGAAATAGAAGTAGAAAGTCGACCCGGGGAAGGAAGCACATTTAAAGTGTTATTACCAATAAACGTCTGAAATGGTAATGAATATAATCTTCTACTCAACAGGATCTTTTATTATATCTGTTACATCTTTAAAATCAAAAGGACTACTCTTTTTGGAAAAATAATTTCTTTGTTTTACTAATGGTAAATCAGCCTGAAAATAATAATTAAATATAAATCTAAAGGTATTTATAGAAGATATATCTTTATAAAGTTCTGGTCTGAGGCCATTATTAGGAGGTAAATAATAAGCATTTAAGATAGACATTTTCTCTTTAAAGTTTGTATTTTCAAAACTATTCAGATCTACCATATATCCGGATCCATGATCGGCTTGTAAAATAATAACAGGTGGGTTTGCTGAATTAGCTATTAAATAATCTATTAATTCCATCATATTTTTATTAACAAAAACAAGCTGTTTGAGATATCCCTCCTTATATTCTTCTTTTGTATAATGCCAATCTCTATATTTCGGCTTAAAAGGTATTTTTTCGCCATATTCTCCAAAAACGAAGGGAGTATGGACTCCCTGCAGATGGGCATAGGCAAATATTGGCACATTATAATGAGTAGTTTCTTTGATTTTCTGAATAGTAATCAAAAAACGATACCTTAATATATCGTAAGGAGTTATTATATCTCTAAATATGTCTATAAAAGGTGTAGATAATAATAATGAAAACTCAAACTCATTTATGGATAAACTACTAATATAAATATCACATGAATTTTTACAAATATCCGGTATAAGCTGTCCTGATGAGAAAACAACAAAGGAATAATCATATGTTTTTAAAAATTTGCTGGCTTTATTATATTTTACAAGGTCATTTACATTGGATTTATAGGAGTTATCAGCTACATGAAACTCAAGTAAATTTTGCAAATAAGATAAATTCAGTGTAGAAGCAATAGAAAAATCAGTTCGAGAATAATTACAGGTACTTTTATCAGCCACATAAAAACCTTTCTTTCTTAAATACATAATAAATTCAGAGTTATCAAACTGAAATAGTTCCTTAAGAATATCTTCTCTTGCATATGAATCTAACACTATATAATATATATTAGGCAGGGGTGATATATTTGCCTTTTTATGTATTACCAGTTCCTGCTGCTTTCTCTCATTGACTCCATATGCGTACATATAAACTTTTCCAAGTGATAATAGTATATTACACAAAGGTAATATACATAGGGCAATTGCAATAATATCGGTTATTTTATTAATATTCTCTAAATTTTTTTTCGTCTTTATAATAAAGTAACAAAGAATTATAAAAATAAGAGAAGATATAATTAATAAATATCTGGGCTCTCGTAAATTAATACCTAGAGAAAATATAAAATCATATAAATAGTTAAGAGAAAAAAATAGTAAGAAGAAAAAAGATACAATCAAACCTGATTTTTTAATATCTTTAATAATAATAGCAAAAAGTAAGAAAAATAAAAAAATAGCACATAAGACGGTAATTATTAATGGTCTTATTATATCAACCGGGTTAGTATCATATATATTAGAAGAGTAAAGAGCTAATATAGGATATAAGGCAAATAAAAAAGTATGAAGAACTAAATATTTTCTCATAAATTTATTTCTAAACTTTCTTTAAATAAAATCTTCTTTAACCATACAATACTCGCTAGTATTAAGTTACAACAAATCTCCTGTATCTATCTGCCCCACAATATGACTGTCTTCTTCTAATATGCTTCCTAATTCCTCAGACAATACATCTGATATACCGGCTCTCTGAAATTCAAATGAGAAATCTGTTGTTCCTCCTTTTACCCGTTCCATTCTCAGAGTAAAATGATCTCCAAATTTTATCTCTTTCTGAACACTAATGGCTTCTCCTGTTTCATTTATTATAGATCCTTTATCAGGTATGAGGAAATATTTATTCCCCTGTCTCTGTATTGTAGCCGCAAGCCCTTCTACATCAGGTAATTCGAATTGATCCGGAGTGGTAAAAGTCCCTCCCAGTATTTCTATAGATCCTGTTCTTTTGAGTTCATAATTATGAACTACAGGAGGAATACCTTCTAATTTGAGGGAAACACTTACAGGCCTGCCGGCTTTAGAGATAACAAAAAGTATAATTACTAAAAATACTATAATAATTATAATTGCTAACAGGATAAAGAGATAAAGTAAAAAGAGAGATCTTTCAAAGGTTAAAGAAAAATTAAACTTTTTTTTGTCTTCCAGTTTTTTTACAGGGAAAAAGGTCTTAAGATCTTTTTCTTTTAACCCCAGTTCAGAAATAAATCTTACATTATATTTTTCTACAGGGTATGTATCGCCATGTAATTCAAAAGCTAAATCTCCCTGGAATTTCTCTCTGGAATTAGTGCTGAAGCCTCCCATACCTGGTATGGTAATTTCTACTGTAATAGGAATCTCCGATCTTTTCCCATAAAGTATTTCACTAATAGTTAGAATATTATCATTAACCTTAAGACCTTTAATAGATTTATCCTGAAATTTTATATCTAAATTTTTCAGCGAAATAGGGCCGGAAGATTCTCCTGATAAATTTTCTATCATAACCTTTATGGATATGTTTTTAAGGACTATATATTTATGATTACCGGTAAGAAGAAAGTCTTTTTTAAAAGTAATTCCTTTCAGTGGTACTTCTCCCCAGTCAGGATGTTCATCTACCGGAATAATTGTTAATTTAAGAGTAGCACTATCTTTTTTATAATTGGATTTCATATCTTCCAGAAATTTTTTTAACTCTTCTTTATCTTTATCAGGAACCTTAACAGGGTCAGGATGCATAATAGATTGCAAAAATTTTAGCCACCACTCGTCTATATCACTTCCCGGCTCAGGTTCAAGAGAATCCAGAGGTGCTTTCAGGGTAAAAGCTTTTAATTTGACACTTAAAAGCTGATATGGATTATAACCCTGAAGACATATATTCATAGCTTTCTTATATCTGAGATAAGGTTTTCCCTTCTGATCATAATAGGGACTATTGAATGGAGGATCAGGGAGGAAATCACTTACCATAAGAAGATATTGTTTTCTATGAGCAGTGGTTCCCAAAGGGATATCATAATAATAATTTGTAAGGTGAAGCAGGCTTTCCATAGTAGCCGAGGCAAGATCCGTATAATCTCCATCTTTTGCAGGAGATGATGGTAAATATTTAACTATTTCTGCCATATTATTATCTGTTATAGTAAAAGATGGAGACTTTTCAGGTTTATTGGCAAATTGTATAATACATACTCTATCTCCCGGCTTTAAAACCTTTTTCATCCATGCCGTAAGTGCTTTTTTTACAGTAGATAAATTGTCTACGCTTTTAGAAACATCTACTGCTATAACCACATCGAGTGGCTCTTTTCCAAAGTCTAACTGTGAAAAACAGGGTAAAAGAAAATTTAGATATAATACAAAAAAACTAAAAGTATATAATAATATTTTTTTCATAATACATCTCCAAATTTTTATGATTTTATCAAACTCCGATTATTTTCAGGTTTCTTAGAAGAGAAACTATAAATATGACCATCATTGGAGGTTATATAAACATAACCATGAGATACTGCCGGTGATGCCCATATCCAGCTATCACTTCGAAACTGCCATATACTCCTTCCATCAGATTGTTCAAGTATATAAAGGGAACCTCCGTCAGTTCCGACAATCACCTTATCTCTTGTCAGGACAGGAGAACTGTTTATAGCTTCAAAGATGGTATTGGAATTAAAGGATGTTTCCCATTTAATCCCGCCTGTATTAGGATTTAAAGCATATACCGTTCCTCTCTGGCTGGCAATTACTACCATGTCATCTTTAACAGCAGGAGAGGCAGTAAAGGGACCCGGAAGTTCTACTACACCGGCCCATCGGTCATGACCTGTTTTAAGATCCAGTGCAGCCATGTTACCACCTCTGTCAATTAAATACACACTTCCCTTATTTATAGCACATGAGGCAATTACAGGTGATTTCATCTGGTGTTTCCATAAAAGCTTTGCATCAGTGGCCTGTAATGCATAAACTGTTTTATTTGTTGAAGCAAATATTAATATATTATTACATAAAGATGGTGATGATACTATCTCTCTTATCGGTTCAGATTTTCTGTGGGGAAAACACCAGACCATAGAACCATTTTTTGCCGAATTAAGAACAATAATACGTCCCTGTTTTAACGGCACATAAACCTTTCCGTCATGAGAGAGTATAGATCCACCAATCTCTACCTCTGCATCATAATACCAGCATACACCACCTTTATCGTTATCTATAGCAAAAATCTTTCCATCTTCACATCCAATATAAATCTTTTTTTCTTCTACAGCGGGAGTACATATAATTGCTTCTTTAACAGGTTGGGTCCATAAAAGTTCTCCTGTAAATTGATTAAGGGCATAAAGATTTTTTTCTTTTGATGCCACAAAAATCTTATCTTTAGAGACCACAGGAGAAGCCCATAAGGATCCTATAGAGTCACCCAGTTTAGGATACATCCATTGAAAATAAAAAGGAAACTCTATTATTTCATCTACAGAACCATTGCGGCAATTATTTCCTCTAAAGGTATACCAGTCGTTTTTATCTCCTGTAAAAGGACTCTGGCAGGTACGACAAAATTTTGCAATACCTCTATTAATTATATTACAAAGAGGACATTTTTTTAAACTGCGATGACATAAATGGCAGACCTTTTCCATAATAGAAATTTTTTCCTGACAGTAAGGGCAGTTAATCAACCCTTCCGGTAGAATCCGATGATTTTTATTCTGTTCTGTCTGTTTACTTACTGGCTTTTTATTAATGTCTATCTGTTTTTCAGTTTTACTTTCTATTTTTTTAGGAGGAACTTTATCAACTATAGAAACTCTGTTTTCCTTTTGTTTTTTCTGTTCTTGAGGTTTTTTTTCTTGCTCAACAGGCACCGGTTTACCGCAAAAAGAACAGAATTTGCTTGTAAGACGTATCTGTCTTTTACAGTGAATACATTTTTTACATAGAACTTTTCTGGTTGTACTGCTTTCTCTTTGAACCACCGTAAAAAAACCCCTTTAAATTATTATTAGCAATCAGCTATCAATCCTCAGCTTTCAGTTTTTCCCTGAGCTTATTGCTGATAGCTTTAAACATAAAAGATTTATATTTACTGAAGCTAATAATTTAACAATAACGAAAATCCCTATGCATATTATAGTATATTTCATAACTTATTAGAATTTAAATAATTCGTGATGCGTAATGCGTACTGAGTTAATTCACGCATCACGCTTTACGCATTACGAGGTTCTTAATTATGAATTGTTATGAAAATAACTATAATATAAAATATTAAAAAAAGATTCTCTATAGAAACAAGTAATCCTGCTAAATAGTAAAAGGTGAAAGGTGAAAAGAAAACCTGTCTTTACCTTTTTTACTATTCACTTTTCACTGAATTATTTTACCATAAACAATAAAGATTGACTTTTTCTCGATACTATTATAGTATACCTTAAAGAAATCTATAAATCAAAAACCGTTTCTATGTCTGAAACTGACAGGTATTTTATGATAAATAATCTAAAAAAAAATGAAGAACTATTACTACTTCTTTTTACATCTTCCCTCCTCCTTTTGATAAATATAGGAAATATAAAAGAATTCTTCTGTGATGATGAGTATCTCTATATAAAAATTGCCGGTGAGATGTTTCAGAAAAAGGTTTTATTCATACCTGTATGGTTTGAAGAGGCGGCATACTTTAAACCTCCCTTTACTTACTGGCTAATGATGATGTTTTTCCCCTTCGGTGGTGTTAATATAACAACAGGAAGATTTTCTATAGCTTTTATTTCTGTTTTTACCATTTATTTTATATACCTTCTGGGGAAAAGACTCTATGGCAGAGAAGAAGGATACTTGGCAGGACTCCTTACGTGTACATCCTTTGGATATCTTATTTATGGAAGAGTGGGCATGATGGATATGCCTCTGACTTTTTTTATGACACTTTCAATTTATTCTTTTTACAGAGCTTTTCAGGAAAAATCATCTTTCTATGGCGCTCTATTTTTTGCTCTCACAGGTGCATCATGCCTTGTAAAAGGTCCTATTTCCATAATTATTTTACTCTCTATTGCCATAATTTTTCTTTCATTTTTCGGAGGATGGAGAATTTTCTTTAATATCCGCTCTATAGCAGGGATTCTGGTGGGAATTTTTTTAGTGCTTCTCTGGCCATTAAGTATATACTGCAGTGGTGACTGGACTAACTGGTATAATTTCTTTATCCTGAGAGAAAATATGGGTAAATTCAGTGATTCCACTCACTATACGATTTTAAGTCTCTTACCATATTATTTACAATTTTTCTTTCCATGGTCTCTTATATTTCTGGGAATATTTCCTTTAATTTTCCTTAAAAAGTATTTTCGCCGTTCTGAATATGCCATACCTTTACTCTGGTTTTTCTGCAGTACTCTCATATTTCTATTACCGGAGACCAAATTAAAACATTATACCATACCGGCTTTACCGGCTTTATCTCTTATGGTTTCTGCCATATGGCACAAAGTTAAAAATCATCCTCTCCTTAAAATCTCTCTTTATATTACTTCTATAGTTTTTCTGTTACTGTTTTTTATTTTATCGGGTCTTATAAGACTTACCTTTACCTTTCCACCTTTTATATTCTTATCGATGGCATTATTTATAACCCTTATTATCATAGTTTTTCTTATAAAAGGGAAACTTATTCACACAATTTATGGGTTTTCTATATGGGTAATACTACTAATTCTTGCAGGCCCTTATTTTACCTTTGAATCTTTTCCAGAAGAAGCCATATCCCTCATTGGTAACAGTTCTTTAGGAGTAGTAAAAAAACAGATCTATCTCCATTCTTACTTTCTAAACAGACCGGTAAGGCAAATATCTTCAAGGGAAGAGACTGTGGAAATACTTGAGAAAAATGGGAAAATTATTATTTCAAAAGGAGATTTAGACACATTCCAGAAAGATTCTTTATTACCCTCCTTCAGAATAATTTATTCATGGGAACAGTGGAAAGGAGGATTTTCACCGGAAGAGATCTTTTATTCTCTCTCTTATTCAGATATATCAGGTCTTAAGGAACCGGTATATATTATTCAGAAAGAAGGCAGTAATTAAGGTGTGTACAATTTTACTTACAGGTGAAAGAGGATCAGGTAAAAGCACTATAATAAAAAAATTTCTGGATTTCTTTCTAAAAGAATCCATTCCCCTTCTTGGTTTTTTGACCAGAATTGAAAAAAAATCTCATAATGAAAGACTTCTTATCTTTAAAACCATAGGCATTATAAAAACCGAACTCATTGTAGCAAAGGGTGATAACACCAGTATGAGTCCGGAACCGGGAGGGTTTGATAAAGCTGCAGAGCTACTCAGGCAATTTAAAATCGAAGGTAATACTTTAGTAATTGATGAGATAGGATATTTAGAGTCAGAGTGTATAAACTTTCAACAGGAAGTATTTCGTCTTATTTCTTCCTCAGAATTTGCCATAGTAGGGCTTCGGAAAATGAGAACACCCTTTCTGGATAAAATAAAAAATATAGCAGTAAGTGAGTTAATTGATGTTACACCTGAAAATAGAGATAATATATTCGAAAGAATAATTGAAAAGTACTGGAAAAATTATATACTCAATCAATAATCTTAATAAAATCTCTATCAATTTTATGATCCCTTTCTTTTTCCATATATTTCAAATAATCAAAAAGGGCTTTATGAAAATTCTCTTTATCCACAGTTTTCTCTTTAGCTTCCGAACCGCAGACACATATGCATGGCACACCTCCTGCGGCCATATGATAAAAACTCATACTGACAGCATATTGCTTACTGTCTCTCAAAAAACCGTATTTAATCAGTATACGGAAAAACTCCTCCGTATAATCACTCTGAGTAGTAACTATAAATCGGCAAATCCTGTCAGTAATTTTCATTAAAATACCCTTTGCTAAAAGATCTTCTTCGATCCTGAAATAGTCAGTATTGCATGCAGGAGTATATATCTTTTCAATAAGGCAATCTTTGAGTTCCTTAATATATCTATCCTCTTCTTCAGGTGTTAAACCGAAAATATCCCGGAATAAATTCTTACAGATATTATCCAGTTTTTCTAAAGTAAGAGGAGATTCTTCTGTTAATCTCTTTTTTAAAGTGCCGGAAATTATATTAAGTAACCCGGGGAAATCTTCATCTTCAATAGAATCTATAAAATATTTACTTATAGACTTCGGTCCCGTCAACTCAATGAGAGGTTTTGAGATATGAGTATAAAAATTTACTTTATAATATTCTTCCATATCACTGAGATAAGTCACAGGTGATGGTATATGGTAATCTACAGAATAATGACTTTTACTCTGCAAGACTTCTTGAAAATAAATATAGACGAGTATATCGGAAGGTCTTATAGTTATAGAATCAATTTTTAGACCGGCCTTTAACATATTCATTAAATAATATGAACCTCTCAGAGGAAGAATTATATCTTTTTCTGCTCCTAAAAAAACCCACAGATAATTTACCTTGCCTTTATTATATAAATTTTTAACAGAATCCAGGAGAAAAGAAATAGTTCTGGCTATTTTCCTATCATTACAACTTAATTTTTCTTTTGCATTATTATAATTTGTCCCCATAATAATTGTTTTCTCTGTTCTCTCTGCAGATGGAGCAAAAAGTAAATAAATGTGTTCACCGTTTACATATTCGTCGCCATCTTTAACTAAATATTCAGGTAATTTTATAGTTCTCAGGATTAGATTATACTCTTTCGAAAGTTCTTTTAACCTCTCTTCCAGATATGGTTCTCCATATTTATAAAGCATTTCTTCCTGAGATTTTTCTTTTTTTTCAGGAGAGTAAAATTCCGATAGCAATTCAAGATTTACTTTAAGTTTTGAACAGACAGGTATGCCGTGATCTTTTATTACTATATTATAGTAATGGTTCTCTGTTAATTCCGGTTTTAAAAAATGACAGTTATATAAATATGGAATAAAATTATAAACCTCTCTTGAATATTCAAGACAGGAAGAACCTCTTAACTTTAAGATAAAACCCTCACGAACCTGTGGCGGAAGCTTATCCCACAGAACATCTCTGTAACATTTACCACGAGGGACACAGTTTACAGGAACAAGATCTCTCATTTCAACACCATTAAGACGAAGGGGATGAATAAGACAACCAACTTTATCTTTCTCCAGAAAACCTGCAAAATAACAATTATACATTAAAAAGATAAAATCTCTCGGGTTAACTTTTTTTAATTCCCTGAGATATTCTTTCAGAAAAGTGGGGTTTACAGTTTTCAAGTCAGGGAAAAAAGATTTAAACCTTTCCGTATTTATTCTCATAAATTCATTAAGAACAGAATCTTTTTCGTAAAGATTGATACAGCAACCGATACAGGAAAAAGAATTTAAGTGACATAATTCTACAGGGGAAAGATGGATTTTTTTACCGTTTCTGTAATGTCTTACAAGCATTTTTTTATCCGAATACGCGGCTCAGCCAGTTCTCTTTAATCGAAATTGCTCCGTGAGGACACATTTCCTGGCAACAGAAACATCTGATACAATTTCTCTGATCCATAAAAATCTTATCATTTCTTAAAGAGATTACTTTAGGAGGGCATATTTCAATACAGACTTTACATCTGGTACATTTGAGATGATCTACTATCGGCCTGGTGGCAAAGGTATTCTTTAAAGGACCGAATATAAAGGAAGGTATTTTAAACTCAAGGCTCGATAGAGGTACTTTTTTAAAATCCACGATATCAAAAGATGAAAAAGGTTCTCCTCTAAACTTTATATCTTCAATCCTGGCTGTTCCAATTCCCATCTCTTTAGCTGCACGGAGGGTAAATAGTTTTTCAGGGGCATAATTTACCAGGTGTGCTACTACCAGATCAGATGCCACTGCATCGGAAGAAGCCAGTATTACACCAAGTTTACGGGGTCTTCCCCACTGAGGGCCATTCCCTTCCATACCTGTTATACCGTCGGTAATGGTTAAAACTGGCTTTATTCCGGAATAGATTTCTACTAACATCTTTGCAAAATAATCTTTATTTATTCCTGCTCTAAGGTGCCAGTAAAGTTTTTTTGTTCCCACAACACAGCCAAACATATTTTTCACACCCAGAGTAAGACCCATCTGACCATGGGTTTTCACTTTGGGAAGGTTAACTATAGCATCAAAATCCTGAATTTCAGAAGCTACTTCTATATCTTTAAATACTCCGCTGGTATTATTTAATCTGACAGATTTGTTAAAATCCACAATCTTACATCCTATTTTATCTGCCACCTGAGCAAATCCTGCAGCGGAAGCCCCTCCACTGAAACTGCCAATGGCGGGACTATCTCCTATAAAGACCTCACATTTATATTTTTTAAGTAATTTCGCCACTCCTTCTACAATAGCAGGATGGGTTGTTACCATACTGGAAGGAGCACGGGGAAAAAGAAGGTTAACTTTTAGTAAAACCTTGCTGCCTTCTTTAACAAATCTCTGGATTCCGCCAAGAGAGGTAATTAATTTTTCTAAGGATCTATCTACTTCTTCCTGATTATATTCTTCACATTTTACTATTGAAACGTCTGACATCAGATAAAACCTTTCGGGTAAAGAAATCTCTTATATTTTATTTCTAGCTCTTTATCTTTTATCCTTCACATAATTCAACCCAATATTTTTTTACGAAGGGGGAAAGCCCCACAGCTTTTAGCGTGGGGATGAAGGGATTGGGGGAGGGTAATCCCTGTAAATTCATTGACAAAATAAGGAAAAGACTATATAAATAAAGTATATATAAATTGTTAAAGAAGAGAAAAGAAATATGGGTAAAATGACTTGCCACTGCCCAGAGAGATACTCTTTTTCTTTCCTCGATTTTTTTATTTATACTATATAATTTCCCGTATACCTCAACCTGATATAAACTATCCCAGTCAAAATCATCGGTTTTAGATTTGAATTCTATTACATTTATATCATTAAAATATGAATAGGGACTTGATAAATCTTTATATAAAATATCCTGTTTTTTTATTACGATTATGTCAATCTTAAGAGGCATTTTTGCTACTTCTTTCTCCCTTTCTACAAGAAAATTCCGTTTTGTGCAGATCTTTTCTATTACCTGAGCAAAATAAGAATGCCACTGAATTTTGACTTTTTCTGGTGTTTCCTTCATATTTAAATTATAGCACGGAGGGTGTGAAATATCTACGGGTCAGGAAATTAAAGGGTAATATTTAAGGCACTGTCTTCAAGAGACGGAAACCGTCGATGTAGGAGCTGCCGGGCCAGTAGTTCCAGTCGCGATACGCAGACCGACAGTCCCAGGCGTCGCAGTTACAAGCGCCGCCGCGAAGGACACTGCACGACCCGGATTTAAGGCCAGTAGGATTAACTGCTTCTACTGAAGGATAATTTCCATACCAGTCACTGCACCACTCCCATACATTTCCACTCATATCATATAATCCAAAAGCATTAGGTTTCTTCTGACCTACAGGATGAACTTCTTCTCCTGAATTAGCATAATACCAGCAATAATAATCTTTCATTTCATCTCCCCAGTAATACTCTGTAGTAGTTCCAGCACGACAGGCATATTCCCACTCTGCTTCTGTTGGAAGTCTATAATTCTCGCCTGTTTTCTTACTCAACCACTTACAATATGCTACTGCATCATTCCAGCTTACATTCACTACTGGAAGATTGTCTCCAGGGTTTTTACGAGATGAATCATATAAACAATACTCTTTATTGGTTACAGGATATCTACCCATGTAGAAACTGTTTACTGTCACACTGTGAACAGGCTTTTCATCATATCTACCATTATTACTCCCCATCTGAAAGGTTCCTCCATTTATATATACCATCTCAGGTTCTATATAAGACTTTTGGCTTTGAAAAAAATTAGGATCTATTTTAGGAGGATTTACAAATTGAATTTTATGAGATGGCGTTATAACAGTCTGAGGTTTAACAACTACCTGTAAAGGGGATAAACTCAAAATTGCTTCTTTCATCTCCCCTGCATTGCCATAACGATCTTTTACTTCCATTGAAAGAGCTTTTATCACTACTTTCTCAAGCCCTTCTGACACTTTTGAATTAATGTTTCTCACAGGCTTAAAATCAAAGTATGCCTGCGGAGCTTTCCCTGTCAATAAACAGTGCATGGTGGCTCCCAGAGAATATATATCAGACCTTACTTCCGGCTGACCGTGAAACAACTCCTTCGGTGCAAATCCAGGTGTCCCTATCGTTGTCTTAAGGGTCTGACCTCCGGGGGTTATTGTCCTGGCTATACCGAAATCTATAAGTATTATTTTCTGATCCAAAGACCTGAGCATTATGTTACCGGGTTTCATATCTCTATATATTACAGGTGGATTCTGATTATGGAGATAATCCAGAGCATCAAGTAT
>JAKJGF010000338.1 GCA_022704525.1 Bacillota bacterium
GAAGTGCTTATGTTCAATTCCAGTTCTTTAATCCTTCCTGCTCCACAGATTACTCTATTTATAACTTCTATAATTCGTCTACTTCTACATTTCTTTACAACCTGCGCATAAACCAAATCAGGATGAGGTGAGAAGAATTTTTACTCTTCATCGCTGATTACTATTTAATTTTATCTAAAGGTAAAATCTTCTCAGGTTTCCAGGAATGATTCAGTAAATATTTAAATACTCCCTCTGTGCCCTTTTCCTTTTCCACAGCCAGGAAAAGTTCAAGTCCCTTTATATAATCCTTTTCAGATCTCGCCATAAAGGACTTACCCTGGTAGTGATACCTTACCCATTCGGCAAATCCCTCTGAAATAACAGGATCCATTTCAATTTTACCCAGCAGATTATAATGCCATGCATGGGCATATTCATGGGCAAGAATTCCTTTAATGTAGTCATCGTCTGCATCCAGTATATATATGACACTTCCTGAAGGTTCATTTACACAGAAACTGGTTACAGGATTTCTCCATGTTCCTCCATAGAGTGAATATATATCTCCAAGTTCATATCTGGACGGAAGAACTATTATATCCTGTATGATACAGGGCGCCATAGAAAGACTTTTATAAAGTCTGCCTATGATTTCATCCATAAGAGAGGCTACTTTCTTTCCATTTGCCTGTGTAACATAAAGAGAATGTTGACATGGGAATGCTCTATAAATATTCTTTGAAATAGAGGTACTACATATAAGTATTCTGTCTATCAATTCCCTCTCAGTATTGGAAATAAAAACCACACCACTGTAGGGAGGTGTATAGGCCTCTCTGGCACCTTCTATCTTTACAGGCTGATATTTTCTGAAAGGTTCAATAGTGTTTCCTACTCCCGTTCCTGCCGGAGTCTTAATGTCCACTGTATCGACCCATATATATTTAATACGTTCACCGTCAAAATCGAGATAGAGAGAATATAGACACTTTACATCATTTAATTTAATTATGTCTGATTTTGTCATTCCTACCAGTACATAGGACTCTTCGGGGCTTCCTGTTCCTCCCTCTACAGAATACCTGAATATACCTCCTCTTTTTATAAAATAATTATAATTTTTCTTCCCTCTTTCTTTCCCAGCAGCCGAATAACTAAGAAAAGATAATATTAGAATAAAACAAATAATTTTACTTCTTAAATAAAAAGAGAATCTTTTTTTCATAAATTTCTTCTGTTCTTTCTATTTCTTTTTTATATTTATCTCTAATTTCCTCTATAGCAGAGGTTGTCTCTGGAAGATCCCCTCTGTAATCATGGAAAGCCACAACCCCTCCTGAAACAGTATTATTCCAGGAGAGTTTAAAATCATTCCATATATAGAAGGGAGTATGATTTCCATCTATAAAAGTAAAGAAAAATTTCTCTTCTTTCCGAAAGGTCAGGTCTTTTGAGTCTTTATGGATGACTATAATATTATCAAAACCTTCTATTACTTTCTTAAACAGGCTTAACTGCTTTTTCCCCTGAAGTATGAGATTATATATCTCTGACATGGATAGACCGTCAGTATTTACACTTAAATCCACATCAGGGTCAAATATATCCACTGTATAAACTTTTTTCTTATATTTTTCCACAAGAAGTGCAAGTTTAACAGTACCTCCACCCAGGAAAGAACCTATCTCCAGGATATTTCCTTCCAGTTTATAGAGTTTGTATTTCTCAATAAAATCTATAAGAGACTCATATCCTACTAAATCAGGCAACTCAACTTTCACTTCTCACTTCTCACATACCCATAAAATGAATACACTCTTTTTCTATGCCTGCAAAAGCTTCCTGAAGGCTTTCCGAAACAGTTGGGTGAGGATGGACTGCCTTAAGAACTTCTTTTGCAGTCAATCCCTGTGTAATAATATTTGCACACTCTCCTATAAGTTCTGTGGCTTTTGGACCTATTATATGAACTCCAAGTATTTTATGGTCTTCTTCCCCTGCAAGAACCTTGACGAATCCTTCTGTTTCACCCATGGCAGAGGCTTTGCCATTTGCTGCAAAGGGAAATCTGCTTTTAACATATTTTATTCCTTTTTCTTTGGCACTTTCTTCTGTAAGTCCCACACTGGCTACCTCCGGGAAGGTATATATACAGCCCGGGATTGTGTCATAATTAATCATTTTTCTGTTTTTATTTGTAGCATTTTCGGCGGCAATTATTCCCTGTGCACTGGCTACATGAGCTAAAAGTTTCTTTCCTGTAATATCACCTATGGCATAAATACCGGGAATATTAGTGTTTAAATATTCATCCACTTCTACCCTGCCACGTTCAATTTTAATACCTGTTTCTTCAAAGCCCATTCCGGAGGTATTTAATTTCCTTCCCAGAGAAAGAAGAATATAATCTGCCTTTACACTTTTGCCTCCTTCAAGGGTTGCTTCTATCTGATTATCTGTTTCTTTAATTTCTAATATCTTTGAACCTGTCATAAACTTTATATTCTGTTTCTGCATAAAGGTCTGAAGGAATCTGCTTACCTGCACATCTTCTGTGGGAACAATGGTTTTTAACATCTCTACAACAGTAACGTCACATCCAAAGGCTCTATAGATACATGCCCATTCACACCCGAGATAACCTCCTCCTGCTATAATTATACTGCGTGGGAGTTCTTCCATTTCAAGAGCTTCATTGCTGGTAATAACCCTTTTAGAGTTAATATTAAACATTTCCGGTATTAATGGTTCCGAACCTGTGGCAAGGATTATTTTACTGCTTTTAATTGTTTCACGTGAAACATCTATTTCATTTTTATTCAGGAGACGACCACGACCTTTTATAATATTTATCTTTCTATCCTTTAAAAGTTTTAGCACTCCATTCCTGAGATTCTGAACTATATTGTTTTTTCTCTCCAGTATCTTCTGAAAATCAAAGGAAATTTCTCCGGCAGAAAGACCGAATTCCTTTGCCTTCTGCATATTCCTGTAAAGATCTGCACTGGCAAGTATTGCCTTTGTAGGAATGCACCCTCTGTTAAGACAGGTTCCTCCTACTTCTTTTTCTTCAATGATACATACACTTAATCCGAGCTGGGCTGCCCTTATGGCGGCTACATAGCCGCCGGGGCCTCCGCCGAGTACTGTTAAATCATACATATAAATCGGACGTTATATAACGCCTTTTTCCTCCTTTATTTAATTTCTTTTTTAATTTTCTCTATCTCATCAAATGTTAATCCTGTTAATTGACTAATCTGTTCTACAGATAAATTCATCTGTAATGATTTTTTTGCTATCTCTATTTTTTCTTCATTTCTGTCTTTTTGTTTTCCTTCTTCCAGACCGTTGATTTATATTTATGTAAAATTATGTAAACTTATATAAATTGTAAGTACTCAGATACAGGTAAATTATAATAAACTTCTTAACATAATTCAAGAGAAAATGTATTCTAGAATGGTCAAAATATTAAATTTATGTGAAACTGTGAATGAGTATAATTACAAAAATAGAAGAAGGACAAAGAACTGGTATAGAAAAACGATAAAAATCTATAAATAGTTATTACTATCTTGTTGATAATATTATAAACTTATCTTATGATATAATTAAGTAGGAAAATTTGCCCAAAAAGAGTCAGCTTTTGTTCTATTATTCAGTACTGGTAGCTTATATCTTATAACTAATCAAAGAGATGTGGGAAAATGAGAGAGAAGAGAACAACAATAATAAAATTAGTAAATAAAGAAGATAAAGAGAGAATAAGAAATTATATTT
>JAKJGF010000339.1 GCA_022704525.1 Bacillota bacterium
TTAATTCTGATAAAAAATAACTATAATCTCTCTAAAGAAGAAAAAGATAGAAATGATTTTAAATACCTTTCAGATTATTCAGTTATGAGAGCTGTACTGGGTTCAACAGAAGGAGGCAAACATAAGGTAAAAGCAGATTACATAAAAGAAAAATATAAAGATAATCAGTTAATGAGAGATTTAATAATATTGTCTGAAGAATTAAAAATTCACAACCTGTCAATGATAATAAGAAGAATAAAAGGACACTTTAAAGGGTTTTTAAAGAAAGTAAAAACAGATAAGACCTCAAGACCTCCTCGCCCTAAAAAGCTATCAAATCTGGTTGAATATTCGATACCCCTCGATCAAAACAGCTGGTCATTAAAGAAAGAAAATTTACTGGGAATAAATCTGTCTGATAAAATGTTTTATATTTATTTAAAGCACGACCATCTCATAGAGATTGTAAAGGATTTAAAAAACATAGGCTCTTTAACAATCTGTTTATCAAATAATGATATATACCTTCATGTTGCTTATAAATATTTAGGACAGGAAAAACAGAGAGCTGCCGAGGAGAAACTATCATCACTGGATGCAGGTATAACCAATCTTGCCTCCATCTTTATAGATGATGAGAAAACAAAATCCTTGATTATTTCAGGAGAAATATTTAAAACTTATAATTCAGATTTTAACAGACTCATAGGAAAACTTAATAATTCAATAGATTTATTGAAGAATAAGTTAAAAGAAAAAGAGATTTTAGAACAGGTAAAAAGACTGGATTATCTGAAGAAATTCAGAAGTTTTCTCTATGAAAAAAGAAACAGATTTTTCCGTGACCAGTTTCATAAAATGTCCAAACGTATATTAGAGTATTTATATTTTAACAATGTAACAGATTTAATAATTTCAAGAAATATATCGGAATTAAAGAATAATGGCACTGTTAATCTGGGGAAATCCAATAATCAGAAATTTATACAGATTCCGGTTATCAGGTTACTGGATTATTTAACATATAAAGCAAATGATTACAATATAAGGGTTCATAATATTGATGAAGCTTATAGTTCTAAAAGTTCCTGTCTGTCTGATGACATATCTAAAATACAAGAGAACCCGATTTTAGCTAATGATATAAATGGGTATCGTGCTAAGAGAGGACTCTTTAAAGATACATTATTAAACAAAATCTGGAATTGTGATCTTAATGGTGCAGTAAATTATATTAAGATACATACAAATAAAAATATGGATTATTTAAAAACTTTCTGGTGGAAAATTTGTAATCCTATAAAATTAAAATGCGACTGGGAATTAGTTAATTTAACAAAATTAATTAATACTGAGAAGGATAAGGTTAGCTTCTGGCTAACAACGTCGTGTTCTAGAAAATTTATAAGCAGGTATTCCTATTTATAGGTTTTTATAGATTTAATTCGACGGAAACTCATATGATTGTGGAGAATTTAATAGTAAACGGAATACAGGAAATGGCAGGCCTGGAGGTGAATACTCATAAGGCATCACACATAAATTACATTAAATAAAAGAGGTGAATTTTTATGAAAAAAACAATTTCCTTTGATTTTAACAATATGTTCTCAGAAGCTATAGGAAATCGACATGGTGTAACAGAAGAAGATCTTAAAAGGTGGACCCCAAAAGCAGCACATGCTTTAAGCACTATCGAAGAGGTAAGGAAATCCTCTGAAAACCGTATTAAAATAGGTCTTGAGTGGATTAACCTGGGTGAACAGGATCCCCATCTGATAGATAAGATAGACCAACATGGTGAAAAGATAAGAAACTCTTTTAAAAATGTTATTTCCCTGGGTATAGGAGGATCGTATCTTGGTCTGAAAGCTGCTCAGGATGCCCTTCTCCCTCCTTATTACAATGAATTTACTTCTCTTCGGGAAGGAAAGCCCCGAATTTATTTTGAAGGTAATAATCTGGATCCCTCTACTATAGGAACATTACTTAAAAATCTTGATCCGCGGGAAACCTGTATAATAGTAATTTCTAAATCAGGTGAAACTACGGAGACAAAAGTGGCCTTTGATGTTGCAAGGAACTGGCTCAGGGAACACCCTGATATAGGAGAAAATTACGGAAAACAGATTTATGCAATTACTGATCCTCACGGAGGATCCTTGAGACAACTTGTAAACTCTATGCAGGAAAAGGATAAAGAGTCTTTTATTGATTTCAGTGTATTTCCAGGTGTAGGAGGGAGATATTCTGAATTTAATATTGGTCTTTTACATCTTTCCATTATAGGAGTGGATATAAAAGAGATATTTGCCGGTATAAAAGATATGAAGGAAATATGTTTTCAAGATGATCTCTTTAAAAATCCTGCTCTTCTTTATGCTACGCTCCAGAGTATTATGTATCTGGAAAAGGGTAAAGTTATATCAATTCTTATGCCTTTTGCGGAAACTCTTAAATCCACTGCAGAGTGGTATGTTCAACTGCTGGCAGAAAGTCTCGGTAAAGAATATGCCAGAAAGATAATAAAAAAGAATGGTCTTGAGGAATGGACAGATGATCTTGAAAAAAGAGTGAACAGAGGAAGAACACCTGTGCCGGCAAGAGGAACCAATGACCTTCATTCGATCCAGCAGAATAATATATCTGGAGAGAATAATAAGACTCTTACCCTTGTAGAAGTTCAGGATTTCGGAATCGATCTGGAGATACCGCAACTCAGTGGAGAACTCCTTGCAGGGAAGAAATTTTCTCATCTTATGACACTTGCCGTAAGAGCGACAGAGTGGGCCCTTATGAGAGCAGAAAAGCCAAATATGACAGTAATAATGCCCGTAGTTTCACCTTACACCTGGGCCCAACTTCTTTATTTCTTTGAAATAGCCACCACTTATGAAGGAGAATTTCTGGATGTATATGCCTTTCATCAACCAGGTGTGGAGGGCTATAAGAATTATATGTATAAGTACCTTGGTAAGACAGGACTGAAAAGGGAGATAACTGAAGAGATTGATAATCATCCGTTGAAGAAGATGGATAAATATATTATTTGAGTATTTCTCCATCACACATCAGGCATTACGCATTATGAAAAGGAAAGGTTGTTAGAATATGAAATATAAAGAAAAAATTATAGATGGTAAAGCAATAGCCGGAAAGATACGTGAAGAAATAAAAGAGAAGATCAGTAAATTTGTCGGCCTTTATGGTATTAAACCTGGCCTTGCAATTATTCTTGCCGGAGATAATCCTGCTTCAAGAATATATGTAGATAGAAAGAAAAAAGCCTGTAAGGAAGCAGATATAGAGTCTTTTGAATATCTTTTTCCCGGAGACTGTAAGGAAGAAGAATTACTGCAAACTATAGAAAAGCTTAATAAGGATGTTAACGTTCATAGTATTCTGGTACAACTGCCTCTACCGGATCATATTTCAGAAGAGAATATAATAGAAGCCCTTCATCCGGGTAAAGATGTAGATTGTCTCCATCCTTACAATACAGGAAAGATATTCTACGATAAAGACCATTTTTTCCCCTGTACACCCCATGGTATATATCGTATGCTGAGAGATTCCGATATAGAAATAGAAAGAAAACATGTTGTTATACTGGGAAGAAGTAAAATAGTGGGAAAACCTATGGCAGATATTTTCTTGAGAAAGGATACAGGAGCTACAGTGACAGTATGCCATTCAAAAACAGTAAATTTAAGTCATTATACCTTACAGGCTGATATTCTTATTGCAGCTCTGGGAAAACCTGAGTTTGTAAAAGCTGATAT
>JAKJGF010000340.1 GCA_022704525.1 Bacillota bacterium
CTGAAAGTGAGATAGCTAGTTTTGTCTTAAGAAATTGAATTTATTCCTGAAAGCTGACCGTTGAAAGCTGACTGCTAACCGCTAATTTACTTTTTTGAAAAGAGATCGAGAAACCTGTTTTCATATTCACGAAAAACTCCCCACAAATCAAGTTCTTTTTTTAGTTCACCCGGGGAGCCCCGCCCTGCTTTTACCTCTCTAAAAAGATTTTCTATCTTTATTCTGGCATCCCTCGGTAGTCCGCCTTTATCAGCAGTCAAAAGACCTCTTCTACTGAGATCCGAAATATTGGAGGCCAGTGATGTAGTGGTAAGATCAAAAATAAATTTCATAAGGGATATATCCCAGTATTTATTAATCCCCTTTATTATTGCCGTAAGGGGATCTCCTTCTTTATCAAGATCATATTCAATTTTTTCTATTACCGTTTCTATCGTCCCTGATACAATAGTCATATTGGCGAAATCATTTTTGTAAGTATATAAAAGGCCAGATATATCTGTTCCCTGGATTTCACGTATATAATCAGTATATTCATCGCCATGTTCGAAACCCTGAAATAAGCTTTTTAAATAATAGGGAGTTATGATCTGAGGTCTTTCTGCTATTACTTTCCCTTCCCTTACTACTACGTCTTCTTCTGTTTTTTCAAGGAGAGTATTTATAAGAGGTTCCGTAATTATAAAGTACTTTATATTTGTCACTCCAAAAGTTGCAAGCTTTTGTTTTGGATAACGTATTATAACGGTATTAATTATAGCTTCATTTATATCATTATGTTCCATAGAGAATTATCCTTTTCAATCTATATTTCTAAGAAATTATAACAGAGGTTTGAGATGAAGTCAACGACAGGAGGATCTTTGATGGCAACCTCTCTTATATAGAGTCATCAATCTCGGCCATTTCCGTCATCTGAGTATCACAGATTATGGAAATAAGAAGGTAAAAAAATACTAAAATTCCTCCCAGTATAAGATTGACCATATGAGATAAATCTTTATTTATTGATGAAGTCTTTTCTAACATATCCATTATCCATAAATATACCCTTAGAATTATAAAAAAGAGGGCAAGTAAAAAAATCTGTCTTTTAAATGCACCGATAACATCTTTAGGAAGCATTTTTACTTTACATAGAGGACAATATTTGGGTGATAGGAAATTAACCTGTATATAAGGAACTGTTTTCTTATTACATTTAGGACACTTATAACAAAAAAAATTTCTTAATATACTTATCATTTTATGCCCTCTTTTGAATCTCCCCTCCAAAAATAACTGGCCAGAAATTTTTCTGCTATTTTAAAAAATTAAGGATAGTTCTTCATATATGCATTTGAGTTACAGAGAATCAGGCATAAAGAAACTCTTAGTATTTTTTAAACAGAATAGCTTTGAGTCTTGCGAGAGGGGTTTTCTTATAACCCAGCTTAGAAAGAGCTTCGTCTGCAGCTTTATTAAGTTCATTATCTTTATCAGTTAAAAACTCACACAGATGTTTTATAGCTTTCTTATCACTAAAATCGCCCAGAGTTTTTATAGCATTTAATTTTATACTCCGTTCCTCATCTTTTAAAGATCTGATAAGCAGATCATACAGGAGAGGTTCTTTGAACTCTTTTAAAATAGACATTATACTCAGACGCAAATCGATATCGTTCGTTTTCTCAAATACTTTTATAAAAGGTTTTATAATTTTTTTATCACTTGTAATTGCTGTAATAATAGGGACTATCTTACCCCACATAGCCTTATCATCGGTATCCAGATACTCAATGAGAGGATCTACGATTTTGGAGTCATTAAATCTTCCAAGGCTCATAACTGCAGACTGGCGAACAGAAATATCTTTATCTTTCAATGCTTTTATAAGTGGATCTATGGCAGTGGCGTCATTTAATAAGCCTAGAATAGATGCAGAATTTTGCCTGACTGACTCATCAGTATCTTTTTCCAGTGTCTCTATGAGAACGTCAAGAGCTCTTTTATCACCGGCTGTTCCAAGAGCTAAAGCTGCCTGAGTTCTTATGGAGCGATGTTCATCTTTTAAAGCGTAGACAAATCCATTTACAGCATGTTCTCCATCCATAGGAGTCAGATTTGATAAAGCTAAAAGACGTTTATTATAATCATCATGTTCATATAATATATGAAGGTATATATCAGATTTACTGTAAATCCGATGTTTAGGTTTTTCTTCATTTTTAACCTCATCGGGAGGTGGTGCTTCCTCTTTTTTTTGTTGTGCAGGTGGTAAAATATAAGTTGAACTTGGTGGAGCAAAAGGATCTTCTTCATCTCCAAAAGAAAGCTGTATATCAGGTAAATGTAAACCAATGACTTCTGTTTCTTCCTGAGGTGGTGTATCGTCATCTCCAGACATTTTATCTTTCTGGGGTAAAGGCGCAGGAAGAATAGGTTTTTTACCTGAGAGTTCAAGAGCACTGTTGGTATATTCTACGGATTTTGATTCATTACCTGACTGTTTATATAGTTCTGCCAGTTTATTATATATATTTATAGCTTCTTTTTTATTACCTCTATCAAGAGCCAGTTTAACCAGATATTCATAAGGAGCCGGGTTATTGGGGTCCATTTTCATTACTTTTTTATAGGCTATAACAGCAGAATTTTCATCACCTTTTTTTGCAAGAGTTTCTCCGAGTTTATTTAAGACTATTATATTTGAAATCTCTTTTTTAAGAACCTCCCTATAAGACTTCTCGGCCTGGTCCAATTCACCACGCTTTAAATACATATCTCCTATTAAAATATGTATCTCAACATCATCAGGATTTAATGTGAGAAGATATTTTACTATCTTATCAACTTCTTCAAAATTTCCATCAGTGATATATACTCCTGCTACTTCCTTGAGGCGCTTTATACCATCTTTAATTTTCCCGAGTTTAATATCCATATGGGCAAGTTCCTGAATAATAGGAAGATTATCCAGTCTGTCACCACATTTAACACAGGAAGGTTCAATTACAGAATTTTCCTGTCCACATTTAAGACACTCAATAGGCATTAATTCACATCCCCTTAAGCAATTATATCACTATTGCCAGAATTGTCGATAAGAATTTTTAAGAATCTTTATCTAAAAAACCCTTCTCCCTTCAACAAATTTTAAACCGTCGCAGTAAGTTGCAAGACTTACCTGCGCTACCGGTTGGGAATCAGTAGTTCTATGTATAAATTCTCCATTACCACAATAAATTCCTACATGAGTTATAGTTCCTTCTGGCCAATTTCCATAAGTATTCTTAAAAAAGATGATATCCCCTTCAAATAAATCAGAAATTTTATTAATTCTATAACCTATATCATCTCCAGCCAGTGAATTTGCATAGCCTGCATCAGTAGGGAAAAAATTATCGGAAGGATTTTTAGTGACTCCCAGCTCTTTACCGGCCTGTAAAAAAACTTTCCGAACAAAATAACAACATTGCTCATTTTTCCCTGGATTAAATTCCTTTCCTAACCATTCTCTTGCAAGGGATACAACTTTAAAACCAATATCTGACATATTTTCTTCCTTAATTTTTAAAATTGTAATGCCTAATAAGTTTATTCCTAAACATTACGCTATTAGGCATGGTTCGAGAGGTATAAAAAATATCCTGTAATAAGCAGGTAAAAAATTTAAAGAGAAGAAAAATCCGATGCTCTTCCGCTAGTACTTTGATTATGTGACCACCCCCTTTCTGAAAGTCAAAAGTTCTTTAAAAGTCCAAATATGGTCAGTAATACCTG
>JAKJGF010000108.1 GCA_022704525.1 Bacillota bacterium
CCACTCCCACTTCTTCAACAGGTCCCATCACTCCCACAACCACTCCCGGCAGTGTAAATCCTACAGGTCTTATTCAACCCTCTGACTTCTCATATATGGGTGCCTTCAGATTACCTGAAGGTTCAGGAGGTACTGACTGGACTTACAGTGGTGCTGCCATGACCTGTTATCCCGGTGGTGGCTTGTCTGGTTCTTCCATGGGCGGTTCTATTTTTGCCACAGGTCATCCCTATCTCATGTATGTGTCAGAGATAAGTATTCCTCAACCTGTTATTTCTTCTTCTAAAAATGTAAATGAATTGAATACTGCCGGGACATTACAATCTTTTCACGATGTAAGGGGAGGATTATTTTCCGAAGCAGACGGTTTTGATCAGAGCTTTCTGAGAACTGGTATGGAATATCTTCCAAAACAGGGAGGACAGACATCAGATAAGCTTTATTTTTCCTGGGGTCAGCATCTTCAGGAAGGAGAGACAGTGCCAGGTCATACCTGGTGTGAATTAAATCTGGCCAGTCCTCAGATTGCCGGCCCATGGAGTATTGCCGGCAGAGAGAATTACACTACAAATGACTATATTTTTTCAATTCCTGAAGACTGGGGTGCTTCTAATACACCTGGTAAACTCCTTGCTACAGGAAGGTTCCGCGATGGCGGCCAGGGAGGACAGGGTCCTTCAATTTATGCTTACGGGCCATGGGGACAGGGTAATCCTCCTCCTCCTGATACTGCTCTTCAGAATATACCCCTTCTTCAATATGAAAGTGTCTATACTGAAGGTGGACATACACTGAATAACTATCATCATTCTGACGAGTGGAGTGGTGGCGCCTGGTTAACAGCAGATAATAAATCTGCTGTTATTTTTGCCGGCACAAAGGGAACAGGGAATTGCTGGTACGGTTTTGCCGATGGAACCGTATGGCCTGATGAACCTCCCTATCCTCCTGAAGGAGAAGGTGAAAGGGGATGGTGGAGCAGTGGTTTTAAGGGAGAGATACTTTTTTATAATCCTTCCGACCTGGCTTCTGTGGCAAAGGGAACAATGGAACCCTATAAACCTCAACCCTATGCCACAATGGATATAGATCAATATCTGTTTCATATTCAGTCAGGACAGCAAAAATATCATTTAGGTGCCGTGAGTTTTGATCGTTCAAGAGGATATCTTTATATATTCGAACCTTTTGCCGATGGAGAAAAGCCGGTTATTCATGTGTGGAAAGTGATTTAGATTGTGTTTGATTTTTTATAGAATGGCAGATAAGATAGAATAAATGTTCAAAAATATTTCAATAAAGTTTATTGTATTAATATTATTTGTACTTTTTATCTCAGTTTTTTTAAGACTCTATTCTCTGGGATATGAAAGTCTCTGGACTGATGAAGCTTTTTCAGCACTCTTTCCGGAAAAACCATTTAATGAATGGTACTGGTTAAAAGAGGAAGTTCATCCACCTCTTTATTATGTTATAATGCATTATTTCCTTATGTTTGGAAGAGATGAATTTATTGTTCGTCTTCCTTCTGTCATATTCGGTATATTTACTCTTATATTTGTATTTAAACTTGCAAATGGCAAGGAAAATTTCTCTGAAGCTTTATTAACAATACTCTTACTCGGCCTTTCTTCTATGGTAATAAATATAGACCGCCTTGCAAGGATGTATTCACTTTTTTGTATGCTCTGTGTCATGAGTGCTTTTTTTTTAAAAAAAGGATTGAGTGAAGAAAAAGGCATTTTACCCTGGGCCGGTTATCTAATAACCTCTATTGCACTTATGTATACCCATTATACTGCTTTTATATTTTTATTTTCAGTAAATATATATTTTTTTATCTTCTGGAAACATAATAGAAAATATATTATCAAATGGATTATATGTCAGGTATTAACAGGATTATCCTTCCTGCCCTGGTTAAAAATGTTTCTGGGACATTTAACTATAGGGGGAGGACAGCTATTACCCACACCGGATATGAAAATTATCTCTGATGTTTTTATTCATTTAATTTATGGAGGAACCTTTTCCATACCTGTCTATTTTTATCCCTTTATATTTATCCCATTTTTTATAATATTATATTTCGGAGGAATCAGGGATTACAAAAAACGGGAGAAGTGGGATTTTTATCTGCCAGTTTGTTTATTTGTAATTCCTCTTATCATTACTCTTTCCATATCAATCTTTACTTCTAAAAAGATATTCTCAGAAAAGCATTTTTTCTATGCTCTCCCATTTCTCTATATTATTATAGCCAGAGGTATAGAACATATAAGATATAAAAATAAGCACCTTATCGCTATAGTTCTTATTTTATTAGTATTGTCATTAAATATATATTCACTTTATAATAGATTTTTTCTTGAAAAACATCAAAATGCTGACTGGCGTAACGCTGTAGCACAGATGGAAAGTCTTGCACAAAATGGTGATCTTATACTTATTCAGGATTCTCTTCAGTGTAATGCTTTCTTTTATTATAATAAGAAAATCTTTCCTTCTTATACCATAGGGCATGAGAATGTACCTCAGGATATTTCTGCTCTGGCAGAAATGTTTGATAGAATATGGTTATTCCGCTGTCAGGACTGGCTTCATGATCCTTATGGAATTGTAAGAAAATGGCTTATGGAAAACTGTATTTTAAAGGAAAAGTATTTTTATTTCAGGATTGACAGGGCAAGTATTATTACAGTGGAACTTTATGAGTGTAAGAAGAAATGAAGAGTGCTCCTATAGCTATTCATCTGCTTACCCTTTATCCCTCATAATATGATTGACTCTTCTTTAAAAATCCTTTATACTATTTTGAAAGTAAAAGAAAACAGGTGGATTTTTTTTATGGAAAAAATTGTAGCTATTGCAAATCAAAAAGGTGGTGTAGGCAAGAGCACTACAGCAGTTAACCTGAGCGCGTGTCTTACCCTGGAAGGTAAGAAAGTTTTGCTTGTTGATATTGATCCTCAGGGTAATGCCACAAGTGGTCTTGGGATTGAAAAGCATAAGATTAAAAACTGCATCTATGATGTCCTTGTAAATCAGCAGCCAGTGGAGGAAGTAATAAAAGAAACTCAGATAGAAAATCTTTATATAGTACCTTCAACTATCAGGCTTGCAGGCGCGGAGGTTGAACTGGTATCAAGACTTGCCAGAGAAGCCATATTATTAAAGAGTCTGAAAAATCTTAATAGCAATTATGATTATATTCTTCTCGATTGTCCTCCTTCTCTGGGAATATTGACGATGAACAGCCTTACTGCTTCTGATTATGTTTTAATACCCATACAATGTGAGTTTTATGCTCTGGAAGGTGTGAGACAGTTAGAAGATATAATTAAAATGGTTAAAAGACATGTCAACCAGAATCTGGAAATCGGCGGTGTAATACTGACCATGTTTGACCCACGAACAAATCTTTCTCATCAGGTAGCGGAAGAAGTGAAAAATTATTTTGGTCCCAGAGTATTTAAGAGTATTATACCCAGAAATGTTCGTCTCAGTGAGGCACCGAGTTATGGTCAACCTATTACTGTTTATGCCCCTAATTCAAAAGGTGCTGAAGCCTATATGAAATTAGCTTCGGAGGTGCTTACAATTGGTTAAAAAAGGACTTGGTAAAGGACTGAGAGCTATATTTTCACAGGTCGATATGACTTCTACCGAAGAAGAAACTATAGTACAGCTTAAAATAGATGAAATAAAACCCAATCCCTATCAACCGAGAAAAAATTTTGATGAAGAAGAACTGCAGGAACTGTCTCTGTCTATAAAGGAACACGGACTTATACAGCCTGTAGTGACAATAAAAGAGGGTGATACTTATTATCTTGTTGTAGGAGAAAGAAGGTGGAGAGCTTCAAAGAAAGCCGGTTTATCTAAAATTCCTGCTGTAATAAAGAAAAAGGAAGATATTAATTTTCTTCTTATGGCTCTTGTGGAAAATCTTCAGAGATCTGATCTGAATCCTGTGGAGGAGGCAGAGGCTTTAGGACAGCTTTCAGAGGAATTTGAACTTACCCAGGAAGAGATTGCCTCCAGAGTAGGTAAAAACCGCTCAACTGTGGCAAATATATTGAGACTTTTAAATTTGCCCGGAGAAATCAAGGAAAGTTTAAGAAAAGGACTTATATCTTCAGGACATGCAAGAGCAATACTTATGATTGAAAAACAGGAAGAACAAGTTATCTTCTGTAAGAAGATAATCAGGGAAGGTCTGTCAGTAAGACAGGCGGAAGAACTGGCAAAAATCAAAGAAGAAATTGTTAAAAAGCCTTTTTTTAGAGTTAATAAACCTTCTCAGATTTTAGATCTGGAAGAAAATCTTCAGAAATTATTCGGCACCAGAGTTGAGATAAAACAGAATAAAAAAGAAAATAAAGGGAAGATAGAAATAGCTTTTTATTCTCTGGAGGATTTAAACAGGTTACTTGATATAATTTTATCTTCCAGAGAAAAGAGTCTGGAAGATATTCTCTGATTGACGAGGAGTATATTTGAAAGGAGAATTTATTTGAGAAAGAATTTTTTTCTATATTTTATTGTATTTCTTGTAATGTTTTGCCTGTGGAGTTCAGGATGCAGTAAAGAAACAGAAGAAGAGAAGGTAATAAAAGTAATAAATCAGTATTATGAAGCTATAAAAGCAGGGAATTATAGCACAGCTTACAATCTTATGACTGATGTAGGTCAGAAATATTATGGTACAGTTGAAAATTTTAAAAGTACTTTTGAAGTTTCCGGAATAAAAATTGTTGTTTTTACAACTATGGAAGTAAAAATTGATAAAGATAAAGCCGCCGTTAAAAATGGTATAACCTATACTGGCACAGGAATAATGTCAAAAGTACCTGTGGAAAAAAGAGAAACCAAAAAGAACGGATTAACTAAAGAAAAAGGTAAATGGAAAGTTGATGTAAAATTTGGTCCTTACAGATCTGTATTAGTTAAAAAGACTGTTGAAGCTCATAACCTCAATGTAGTTGTTTATGCAATAGATCTTTATCCTGATTTTGTCTCTGTCAGTCTGTCTTTTAAGAATGCAGGGAAAGAGGATATTATGATTTTGCCTTATAATGCAAAAACCTGTCTTATAGATGATAGTAATAATACTTTTCCTACAGTTGAACTTCCCTATGTGTTAGATGCAAATCTGTATAAAGGAGTAACCCTTGAAAGTGAAAATACAGTAGCAGGCTTTATAAATTTTCTTGGTTCTCCTGCCAGGGATGCAAAAAAACTCAGTATGAAAATAGGTGGAAATCTTAATCCTGAACAAAAGAGTGTTTTTGAGATTCAGGTAAATGATATAAAATTATGAAAGGTGAGACGTGAGACGATAAGAGTGAAGACTGAAAGATAAGAAGTTAAATACCCATATCACCCGTTACGCATCAATAAAATCAGGGAGGTAAATTAAATGAAAAAATATATTATCTATTCATTATGTCTGGTTATGATTTTCTTTATATCCTGTAAAGGGAAAAATTCTATTCCAGAAGTTTCTATAGATAAGGTTAAATTTGAAAATAAAATTATAGTTCTAAATGAAAAGGTTTATCTGGAGGCAGAACCTTTTCTTAGTAAATTAAAATTTACTCCATCTGTAGATAAAGATGGCTTGATAATGGTTGGTTATAAAGAAATAGATGAAAAACTTGTCAGGCTTTATATGAAGAAAGATTCTGTTACATATCTTCCTGTTATAGAAGCTTCAAAGACTTTAGAAGCAACATGCACTGTTATGAAGGAGTATAATACTATAAGTGTAAATACTTCTACTATGCCGGTATTTAAATCAAATAAGCCTTTTACTTCTTCTTCTGGAGTTATTGGGGAAGGAGCTTATCCTTTAAATCCTGGTACGTATATTAATAAAGCCTCTAATGTGAAAAATAAGGTAAATCAAAAGGTCCAGGAAAACCAATTTTGATATATTATAGGTAATGTGTGCAGGAGAATGGGTAAAGCGTAATGGGTAATCGGTAATCGGTGATGGTTGTTCGGTATTTAACTTCTCACCCTTTACTCTTTCACCCTTACTGTCTCATGTCTCACGTTTTACGTTTCACGTCCCACATCTCAATAGGCATTACTGACCTGTATACTTATTGCCCCCATCCATCTCCATCGTAATTCTTCTGTGTCCCAAGCACTTTTTCCATTTCCCGGCCAGGGATCATAAACATAAAAGGTATTAACCCAGGGGCCCTGGTAGCTATTTACCCAGTCAACGCCATAACAGACCACTACATGACCGGAATAATCAGGATTTCTTACACCTATGATAAATGGTTTACCTGCCTGAATTTCAGCTATAATATTTTTAAAAGGTACAAAGACATTTTCATCATATGCTTCAGCCTGAACTATGACTTTTTTACCGTGCTGTGTTACACCCCATCCATTCAGATACTGAGCTATCTGATAAAGATCCCTTGCAGGGTAATTTATCAGTGTGCCATAGGTTTTCATAACTACATCTTCCTGGGTGCATGGAATGTCATAATAATTCAGGGTCATAGTTATACACGCAGCCCAGCACCACTGAGTTTCTTTTTGCTCTGCTGTACAGAATTCAAAGTTTTGAAGAATTTCTGTATTTACCTGTTCCTGATTCTGGTAATAATCATAGTTATTATAGGGAGGGTAATACTGGGCAAAGACATTATTGCCAATAAATAGTGTAAAAAATAGTAAAAGTAATATAATTTTTGAAATGGATTTTTTCCTCATACTTGCCTCCTTATTCTTAAATATATATTTGAAATAATAAACACGTATGTATAATTTATATGCATAGGAATTTTCATTATTGTTAAATTATTAGCTTCAGTAAATATAAACCTTTTATGTTTAAAGCAATCAGCTTGAGGAAAAAGCTGAAAGCTAATAATAATTTATGCCCTCTATATAATTATTATATTTTTCATTTATAAAGTCAAGTCCTTTCATCACTTGACATAATAAGTTTTTTTCTTTATAATATATTTTCGTTGTAATTGCAGTGTAAAGTTGAGGCGTCGCCAAGCGGTAAGGCACTGGATTTTGGATCCAGCATACGCAGGTTCGAATCCTGCCGCCTCAGTTAAAGAGGCATATTTTCAGGAGCAGTGCTCTGTTTTTTTATTGTAGTTCACTGCAATAACCAGTGAATCGTGAGATGTGATGCCATATGTTTTATTGATTCATGTTTTGCGAATTTTGGAAAACAGTGAGAATCCATGGATAATTTTATTGCCATTATACTTGCTGCCGGAAAGGGCACCAGAATGAAGTCCCACATACCCAAGGTTTTACATCCTCTTAATGGAAAACCTATGCTGGATTATGTCTTTGATTTTGTAGAACAATTGAATTTTACAGAAAAAATAATTGTTACAGGTGATGGCCATGAAATGGTGGAAAATCTGGTTGGTGAAAGAGGTAAATGTGTCTTACAGAGAGAACAGAGGGGAACTGGCCATGCAGTGCTTCAGGGATGGGATTATTTTGCAAAATTGTCAGGTCATGTGATGGTACTCTACGGTGATACCCCTCTTTTAACTGTGTCTATACTTAGAAATTTTATAGAAGATTATATACATTCTGGTGATGATATTTCTATTTTGACTACAAATCTTGATGAATCCAGTCATTACGGAAGAATAATCCGTGATAAAGATAGAATACTTTCTATAGTTGAGTACAGGGATGCCTCTTGTGATGAAAAAAAAATAACAGAGGTCAATACAGGGACATATTGTTTTCGTACCGAAGTTTTAAGGCGATTTTTACCGGAACTTAACAGTGAAAATGATCAGGGAGAATTATATCTGACAGATGTTATAGGGATGGCAGTAAAAGATGGACTCAGGGTAAGAGGTTTTTTTACCAGAGACTGGCAGGCTACTATGGGAATTAATAATCGCGTGGAACTGGCTCTTGCTTCCAGAATACTGAGATATAGAAGATTGGAAGAACTTATGATGTCAGGTGTAACCATAATAGATCCTGATAACACATATATAGAACCTTATGTTAATATAGAAAAAGATACAGTAGTTTATCCCTTTACTTCTCTTGAAGGTAAGACGATTATAGGAGAAAATTGTATTATTGGATCTTTTTCTAAGATTAAAAATTCCATTCTGGGAAAAAATGTTGTTTTAGAAAATTCAGTAATTATTAATCAGATTATTAAAGAAGGAACTGTAATTAAGAGTTTTTCTTTTAATTAATCTGGATATGAAGTAAGGAGGAGAATTTTATGGAAATATTTGAATTAGAGGTTGAGAAAAGAGAAGGTGCAGGTAAAAGTTATTGTAAGAAAATAAGAAAAGAAGGCATAACACCTGCTGTGATTTATGGAAAGGGACGGGAACCGGAACCTGTCCAGATAAAAAATAGAAATCTTGAAAAAATACTCAGAACCAGGGGTGGTGAGAATGTACTTTTAAATTTAGTATTTGCAGAGAAAAAAAGCGAACAGAAAACTGCAATGATACAGGATATTCAGAAAGAACTTCTTAAACCCGGTATAATTCATCTGGATCTCAAGAGAATTTCTCTTGAAGAAAAAACAAGGGTAAAGGTTCCTATAAATATTACTGCTGAACCAAAGGATGGCAGAGGTAAAGGTATTCTTGAACATGTTTTATGGGAAGTTGAAGTGGAATGTTTACCACTTTTTATTCCAAATTCTATTGATATCGATCTTTTAGGTCTTAAACTTGGAGAAAGTGTTAAAATAGCAGATTTAAAAGTTCCTGAGGGAATTGAAATTATTGCAGACCCCTCAGAGATTGTTATTCATTACAGTGAATCCAGACAAGAAGAGAAGAAGGAAGGTGAAGAACCTTTATTCCCTGTGGACAAATCCGAACCTGAGGTCATAGGAAAAGGACGTGAAGATGGGGTTTCTGAAAGTTAATAAAGGTATATCAAGAGTTTGCAAATATCAATAAAGAAAGGAGAAAGTTGAAATAACGTAATCATAAGCGACCGTGATTTATGTAATTTTTACATAATAATGAGTTCGGATAAAAACCTTTTGGTTAACGTTGTTTTTTATGTAGGTTTTGATAATTTTGACGAAATTTACGTAAATATAAATCAACGGAATAATAATAATAACTAAGTGAAGCTCATCTTTGGACTGGGTAATCCCGGCAGTCAATATTCCATGACCAGACATAATCTTGGTTTTATGGTAGTGGAAAGGGTGGCTCAAAATTATAATATAGAATTTTCGAGTCATTTCTTTAATTCCCTTATAGCCGAAGGAGTGTTTCCCTGTCCTTCTACCTCTGGTAAATTAATTAATGAAAAGATATTCCTTATTAAACCACAGACTTATATGAATTTGAGCGGAGTATCTGTAAGTTCCATTTATAGATGGTACAAAGGCGATATAAGAGATATACTGGTAATATGTGATGATTTTAATCTGCCTTCTGGCACTTTAAGATTCAGGGAAAAAGGAAGTGCTGGCGGGCATAATGGTTTAAAATCAATAATTAATCTACTTGGCAATAATAATTTTCCCAGGTTGAGGATTGGCGCAGGTAACCCCGGGATTGATAATGCTGCCGGATATGTTCTGTCTGAAATACCTGAGAAAGAAATGGAAATGTTTTATATTATTATAGAAAAAGCTGCTGAAGGAATTGATTGTTTTATTAAAAACGGTATTAATATGGCTATGAACCTCTATAATAAAAAATTTATCCCATAAAAAATGTTTTATTTCCACCACTTTTCTGGGCTTCTTCCAGAGTTATAAGAGCCTGATCAAATAAGATCTCAGCTCCATCTCCATCATCAGGATATACAGAAACTCCTATGCTGACTGTTAATTGTATAGCTTCTCCCAGTTCTGAGCCAAAGTTTGTAGACTCAATTATTGTCCTCAATCTTTCAGAAGTCACAACAGCATCACTTTTTTTATTTATATGAACAAAAATAACACCAAAGAGATCTTTTTCCAGACGTGCTATGCAGTCTGTTTCTCTACAATAGGAAGATAACATACCTCCTATTTCTCTGAGTAATATATCTCCTATTTCTTTTCCATAAAGATCATTAAATCTTTTAAATGCATCTATATCTATCAGAGCCAGGGCAAATCCATATTCAAATCTCCTGCATATAGCCAGTTCTTCCATAATTCTTCTTTCAAAGTAATTTCTATTTTCGAGACCGGTAAGTTCATCTGTAATGGATGATTTAGTAGTTTTCTCATGTTCCATAGCATTATTTATTGCTATAGCCCCGTATTGAGCAATTATAAAAAGTAGATTCTGATCCTGAATAGAATAAGCGTCATTCCCCGGAAGGCTTACATATATAACACCGATGGTATCTTCTTTTATTTGCAGTGGTGCAACCATTGCCGATGGTTCATTTCTCAGAAGGACTTTATATTCCGATGGCTCATCAAATTCTTTGGGCTTATAGGTACCACTGGAAATAATGATATTTTTCTGCTTCCTGTAGACATAACCAATAATGTCTTCTGTTGGTTTTATTTTATAATTACTGAATGAATCAGCATAAGGACCCGAAGCTGCTGTTATTTTTAAGAAAGTTTCACCTTCTACTTTTTTCTGTAAAAATATAAGGCATGACTGACAATTTATTATACTTATAATATTGTTTACGACTTTCTCTATTGTTGTTTCCAGTTTTAAACTATCTAACATTCCCTGATTTACTACTATTATATTCTGTAAAGTTTCAATAAGATTTTCCATGGTCTGTTCTTTTTGACGAAATATTATTTCCTGTTCCTTTACTTTTTTTAATTGTGTTACATCTATTTCTTTTTCTTCAAGAAAACCGGCCAGGACAGTAGCTATAATTCTCAATATTTTTTCATGTTCTTCATAAAATAATTTTGGTGTGGGATGACTGATATACATTACTCCGAGGAGTTTGTTCTGACAACTGACAGGAACAGCAAGAGCAGATGGTTCATATTCAAGAAGAGCATGTAATACCTCTCTGGAACCCGGTGCATTTAATGTACCATTCTGTAGAAGTGCTGATTGGCCAGTTTTTGCTACCCATCCTATGATTCCATGTCCCCAGGGTATTACAAGATGTTCAAGTCTTTCTGTAAAAGGACTTGAAACTTTTTTTGTTATAAGTTCTTTTTCACCATCTATTTCATCAACCAGAAAAAGACAACTTGTCTGGCAGGGAATTACAGTTTCTATATTCCGGATGGATCGATCAATAGCTTCTTCCGTAGTTTTAGAAGAACTTATAATATTGAGTAGTTTTGTCAGGGATTTATACTGTGATAAATCATCCTGACCGTCTTTGGCTTCATCTGCTATATTCTGCATCTGAGCAGATAATTCTTCATTTTCTCTATATACATCATCTATCTTCTTATTTAAATCTTCTATTTCCTGTTGAAATAACTGTCTTTCCTGATTTCTATTAGTCTTTTCTTTTTCCTGTTTTTTCTCTTCTGTGATTAAATCAGAAAATAATTTTAATATAAGAATAGCTGCAGCTATTGCATCTAAAAGGGGGCGGAACATTAATATTCTTATAGTCCATATGATGGTAACTCTTGCTGTCTCATCCATATCGGCAGGAATTATAATTTTTTCAGCTGATATAAGGATTTCCCTGAATCCTGCAGTGCCTATAAAAATAAAAATAAGAATAATAAAGATAAATGTTATAGAACTGGCGAAAAGGCTTACCTCCATAAGAGGTATAAGGAGAACAATAAGTGCAAATTGAGTTCCATAAAATATCAACAATATTGCTACATTTACCAGTTCTAATATTATTAAAACCCATGCCATAGAAGTACTTTTTATATCTAAAGAAAGTAAGGTAAGTAAGATATTAAAGAGAATTATTGTAAAGGGAATAAGAACAGATGGATAGGGAAGCACTGCCGGGGGATCTACCATAAATTTGTAGTTAAGTGTTAATACTGAAAAAGCCCCTAAAATTAAAAGAATCCATCTGGAGATATTTACTATAAAAAGAAGTCTCTTTGTTCCAGGACTTAAAAAGCTCTGACCCACATTCAAATGAATATTACTCCTTTCATTTAAAGAAAGTCCTTTAGATTTAAACAAAACTCTTCAGGAATCCTTCCTGAAATTTTAAATTGGGATAAATTTTTCATAAAAGGATTATAAGAGATTTTATAGAAATTTAAATAGAATGAGCAGTAAAAAGTGATGAATCCTGTTCACTCTTTACTTATCAGGAGGAACTTGCTTTATGTCTTCTCCCCTTGAAGAGATTTTCCATATATTTTCAGAGACCTCGGATTTTCAGAGTATACTGGAGGCTATTAAAAAAGAATCCCGGAATATTAAGATTTTCGGAGTGTCGAGAGCTATCAAATTGCTTATGTTATCGGCCCTTAATTTTAATCTTAAAAGACCTCTTGTCTATATGGCTTCAAATCAGTATCAGATAAGTCAATTTGTTGATGAAATAAGAACACTGGCGTCAAATCTTGCTCCTGGTATGGAAGTCATATTTTTCCCTGATTATGAAGGAATTGATGATCCTTATACAGCAGCTGAAAGATTGAATTTTTTTTCTACTATCTTGGAAGCGAAATCTTCGAATTATCCTCTTATAGTTGCTCCTGTAAAATCATTTCTTCGATTACTGCCTTCTCTTTCTGAAATTGATTTTTCCACGATGACTATCGAACAAAATAGTCTTTTGCCTCTTGAAAAAGCAGTAAGTAAATTGATGAATATGGGTTTTAAAAAAACAGATCTTGTAATGAATCCGGGAGAATTTTCTCAAAGGGGAGGAATCGTGGATGTCTTTCCACCTACCAGAATAAGGCCTGTAAGGATAGAGTGGTGGGGTGATGAAGTTGATGAACTCAGAGAGTTTGAACCAGCTACCCAGAGATCTTTACAGGACATTGAAGTGTTAAATATAGGTCCTGCAAGGGAGTTTATCTGTGAATTCCCAATTCTGGAAAGGGGGATTGAAAAAATTAAAAGAGCAATCAAAGAAAGAGTAAATCAGTTAAGAAGAGAAAAAAAAGTGGATGAAGCAGAATTTTTAGAAGAGAAATTTTTGGCCAGAGTTAGTTCTCTTCGGGATGGCAGAGATTATTCTTTGATTCTGGAATATCCACATTTTTTCTTTCAGCACCTTACACCTGTAGCAGATGCTTTACCTTCTAATACTGTTGTATGTCTGGATGAACCTTCTCAGATTAAAGAAGAAATCAGTTCTTTTATTTCAGGTGAAAGAGAAATGGATTATTTCAGAAGTGAACAGGGATTGATTTTACCCGGAAAAAATCAGGTTTATCTCGGAGATAATTTTTTTACCTCTATTTCCAGGTTGCAAATAGTAGAATTGTATATGTTACGTCATATAATTCAGGAGGAAGGAGATGATTTTACTTTAAATTTATCCTGGTCTTCTCCTGATAGATTTAAAGGACAGATAACCCTTCTCCTTGAGAACCTCAGATATTGGATTTCTATGAAGTCACGTATTATAATATTCAGTCAGTATTCAGGAAGAATTTCTGAAATGCTTTCTGAAAACGGTCTGGACGTATTAAAAACGGAAGTGGCAGAAGGGAAAATAACAGTGTCTAAAGGACTTTTCCCCGGTGGTTTTTATTTATACAGGGAAAATTTACTTGTTTTAAGTGATCTTGAGATCTTTGGCAGGGTAAGTACTACACCGGAAAGAAAGAGAAAGTTTACAAAAAAATCTTCTACTCCTGTAAGTCTTGGAGACCTTAATACAGGTGATGTAGTTGTTCATGAAGATTATGGCATAGCCAGATATGATGGAATTGAAAGGCTTTATATAGAAGATGTAAACAGGGATTTTTTATTATTGATCTTTGCAAAGAATGATAAATTATATCTGCCTGTAGATCAACTTTATAAGATTACTAAATATATAGGTGGAGGAGATGAAACGGCAAGATTATCTCGTCTTGGAACTGCTGAATGGAAAAAGGTTAAGCGCAGAGTAGCCAGATCAGTTCAGGATATGGCAGAAGATTTGATAAAACTCTATGCTATAAGACAGACTGTTGATGGATATGAATTTCAACCTGATACAGAGTGGCAGAAACAGATGGAAGATTCTTTTATTTACGAACTGACAGAGGATCAGAAAAAAGTAATTACAGAGGTTAAAAGGGATATGCAGTCTAAATCCACTATGGATAGACTCATCTGTGGAGATGTGGGTTATGGTAAAACAGAAGTGGCTATACGTGCTGCCTTTAAGGCTATAGATGAAGGGAAACAGGTTTTAATGCTTGTACCCACAACTGTTCTTGCCCAACAACATTACAATACCTTTTCGGATCGCCTTACACCATATCCATTTAAAATAGAGATGTTAAGTCGTTTTAAAACCCCTAAAGAACAGAAGTCCATTATTCAGTCTCTTCTTGATGGAACAGTGGATCTGGTTATTGGAACACACAGGCTTCTCCAGAAAGACATAAAAGTATGTGATCTCGGTCTTTTAGTTATAGATGAAGAACAGAGATTTGGCGTTGCCCATAAAGAAAAATTAAAACAGCTCAGAGAATCTGTAGATGTCCTTACCCTTACAGCTACTCCTATACCGAGAACTCTTTATATGTCCCTTGTAGGTGCAAGAGACATAAGTATTATAGAAACACCACCTGAAGATAGACTCCCTGTAAAAACATATCTTCTTAAAAGAAGTGAGAAGATAGTAAAAGAAGCCATCTCAAGGGAACTTGCCAGAGGGGGACAGGTTTTTTATCTCCATAACAGTGTAGAAACCATTACTTCTGAAGCAGTCTATATAAAATCATTATTTCCCGATGCAAGAGTGGCCATAGGCCACGGACAGATGGATGAAGCAGAACTGGAACAGATAATGCTTGATTTTGTGGGAGGCAATTATGATATACTCCTGTGTACGACAATAATAGAAAGTGGTCTTGATATACCCAATGCCAATACGTTAATTGTAAACCATGCTGAGAGATTTGGTCTTTCACAACTTTATCAGCTCCGTGGGAGAGTCGGCAGAAGTACCCCTCAGGCCTATGCATATCTCTTTTATGATCCTGATAGAGCCCTCAGTGATCAGGCTTTTAAGAGACTTGAAGCCATATCTGAACTTACCGAACTGGGTTCTGGCTATCAGATAGCTATGAGGGATCTGGAAATCAGAGGAGCAGGCAATCTTCTGGGGCATGAACAACACGGTTTTATTTCCCAGATAGGTTTTGAACTTTACTGTCAGCTCCTTTCCGAAGCCGTGGAAGAACTTAAAGGAGAAAAGAAACCAAAACAACCTCAACCTGTCCTTGAAATTTCCGTAGATGGTTATATACCTGATGATTATATAACACACAGACGATTGAAACTGGCTTTTTATAAACGTCTGTCAAAGGTTACCGATTATAATGAACTTTCTGATATCTCATCAGAACTTGAGGATCGTTTCGGCAAACTTCCAGAGGCAGTAGAAAACCTGGTTAATCTCGCCCGTGTAAAGATCCTTTCCATGGAAAAGAAAATTGAACGTATAAAAGGGAAACTTTCAGAGATAACCTTTGTTTTTTTTACCCCCCCTGCTGTTTCAAAGAAAAAAATCAGAGATTTTTTCGAGGAGTTTAATGCTAAAATTACATTTCCCTCTGAGATTGAGATGGTTGTAAAAAAAGAAATCTGTGAACCTCAAAAGATTCTTGAATTTGTTGAAGAAATACTGGTCTTCCTGTTATAATGGTGAGAAGTGGAAAGTGAGACGTGTTTTATGGTGTAGGGGCAAACCTTGCTTTTGCCCGGGTTACGCGTCACTCATTACGATTTTAGAAAAGGAGAAAATTTATGAGAACCACTCAGGATATAGAAAATTATCTAACTCAACTCGGGGCTGACTATAAGGTAATAAAAGAAGGTTTATGGATGGTAAATCTTAAAGATGTAGATATAGATAATCTTGTTATCTCTTATGTGCCGCCTCTGGTGGTATTTAGAATCAACCTTATGCCTGTTCCTGAGAAGAGAAGAGAAGAATTTTTTAAGAGACTTCTGGAATTAAATGCTATGGAAATGATCCACGGTGCTTATGGTCTGGAAGGAGATAAGATTGTTCTTATAGATACACTTCAGGTGGAAAATCTGGATTTAAATGAAATTCAGGCATCTATAGAAGCCCTTTATTTTGCAGTATCCCATCATTTTCAGGAATTGACAGCATATTTAAAGTAAATTCCTGATGTGTCTTACCTTAGAAAGGGGAAGTTCATGTTTTTAAAAATTAGTCAGGTTATACAGGCTGAATTTAATCAGATGTTACAAAAAGCAGAAGAACCTGAAGAATTGCTGGAGGAAATTATTGCTGATCTTGAGAAACAGGCTAAGGAGTTAAGAGAAATAACTGTTACAAATAAGAATATACCTGGAGAAAAACTTGGCAGGATAGAACAAAAACTTGAAGCAGCCTATAGAAGAAGAGACTTTTATAGTGCCAGAAAAAGGAGGATGGAAGCCCAGAAGAATATACAGGAAACTATGAGTCAGATAGAAGATATAAGTAGATATGAGAGAATTGTACACAGTGAAGAGGACACGGATTTTGAAAGGATGTAACGTCAGAAATTAATCTGTGCAATCCTTTAATCAGTGCAATCTGTGATTCAGACACCAGTTAATCCCTGGTAG
>JAKJGF010000109.1 GCA_022704525.1 Bacillota bacterium
CGGAGTAATATATTCCATACAGGATAAAAAGAAAGAAGCTATGGAACTGTTTAATAAAGCTCTCGGTCTCTGTAATTCAGGGCAATATGTTTCCCTGAAGAAATCCATAGAAGAAGAGATTAAAAATCTGGGCACATGAGTATGTAATACGTGATAGGTGAATAAATATTTATGAATAGATTTTATTTGTTGATAATAGTTGTTTTTATTTTATCTTTAATTTGTTTACTTCCCGGCCATGTAAATGCTTTTTACTATAAGGATTATGTTCCGGGGGAGATTCTTGTAAAATTTTCTCCTGACCTTTCCACGGCACAGGAAAAAGGTCTTTTAGCAAAGGATTATCCCGCCTTAGAAGCGTTAAATAAAAGGTTTTCTGCAACTTCTATAAAACGAATATATCCGAAACTTGCAGTAAATTCTTTTTCAGGCTTTATGGATACCTCCAGTATATATAAAATCAGATTCTCCCGGAAAACTGACGTTCAGGAAGCTGTTAAATCTTATTCAGCTCTGAGTGGTGTTTTATTTGTTCAGCCCAATTATATCCTTTATGCTTCTGAGGTTACCCCGAATGACCCTGAATATACCACACAGAAAGCATATCTTCAGACTATGAGTGTACCTCAGGGATGGGCTGTCGAGACAGGCAATTCTTCCGTAATAATAGCTATAGTAGACAGTGGTACAGACTGGAACCATTCTGATCTTGCCGGAAATATGTGGGTTAACCCGGCAGATCCCTGGAATAACCCCAATGTGTGGAACCCTGATAACAATAACCATAATGGAAATGGAATAGATGATGATAATAACGGGTTTATTGATGATTACAGAGGATGGGATTTTGTTGATGTTTCTCCTTCACTGGTCTATCCTGGAGAAGACGATGATCCTGCCGATGCCAATCCCGATGATTTTTCAGGCCACGGAACCTTTGTTTCAAGCCAGGCCGATGCAGTTGGTAATAATAATATCGGTGTTACGGGTATAGCCTGGAACTGTAAGATTATGTCCGTGAGGGCCGGTTATCAACCGAAATCAGGAACGGCAGCTGTTTTTACCGTTGATGCAGTGATTGGTGCCATAAATTATGCTGTTGATAATGGCGCCCATGTAATAAATATGAGTTTTGGTGTTCAGGGAACACCGGAGGAATATCCTTTAATTACCAGTGTTGTCACCGGTGCCATACAGAAAGGGGTTGTACTTGTGGCAGCAGCAGGGAATAGCGGTATATCAGGTTCGGATTTTCCTGCCAATATACCGGGTGTTATATCAGTTGGTTCTGTAGATACCAATGGGGAAAGATCCTATTTTTCCAACTACGGATCTGATGTAGATGTATATGCTACAGGCAATACTGTTACAGGAGCATACCCGGAAGGGATTCATTCACAAACCGGGGCTCTTCCATATACGACTCGGACAGGTAAAAAAACCTATGATATCGGCAGTGGAACTTCTTATTCAACACCTCTTGTGAGTGGCCTTACAGCCCTTATAATTTCAAAGGATCCCTCTCTTTCGGCAGAGAAGGTTATAAACCAGTTAATAAATTACTCTGATACTATTACGAATGTAAAAAGAATTAATGTATATAGATCCCTTACTGAAGGAGACTTGGCAAAAGGATCTATTTCTTATAATTTATCTCCCGGATGGAATCTTATATCTTTTCCATTCTTAAATGTTATATCTGTAAGTGGATTTAATGGATCCTTTTATTATGTTGAGGGAGGAAATGTGGAGGAGATACAATTAAAGATAGATGGAGGCCTTGCGAAAGAAATAGAACTATCATCTCTCAATCAGCTTGAACCCGGGAAAGCATATTGGACCAGAAGTAATTCTGTTACTACTGCCAGTGCAGAAGGCACATCTTTATCCAGTTCCAGTTTTAACACTTCTTTTCAGGGACAGGGTTTGAAACCACTTGGAAATCCTTTCTCTCCAGATATTCCCTGGGGTAAAAACAATGTTACTCTGGAGAATGGAAAGGACCTTTCCTATGCTGACTCTCAGGGTGTTTTACTCAGCACAATCTATTATTATGATACAGCTAAACAAATCTTTACTCCCCTTCAGTATGAAGGCGGAAATATTGTAAGTGGAAGAGGCTATTATATATTGAACCATGCAACCACCAGTATCGTTTTTAAAAAGTAAGGAGGTGTTTTTATTGAAAAAATTTATAATATTTTTCCTGTTTATTATTTTACTGGCTGGTTGTGGTAGTGATGATACGTCTAATCCCGGTACAACATCGGTAGTTTCGGGAAAGGTTTTAGAGAAATCCACACAAAATCCCATAAGTGGAGTGTTGTTAACTACTAATCTTGGTGCTTCTGTTACAAGTGATTCTGAAGGAAATTTTAGCTTTACCTTTAAATCTGATAGTAATTATATTATTTCAGCATCTAAAGATGATTACAAGGGAAGTCTTGCAGGTGGATTTGCTTCTGGAACTATAAATCACAATATATATTTAACTTCTGTAGATAGCCCGGATTTACCGGTAGTGGAAAATATTTAAATTTAGAACAGAGGAAGAAAGATAATCAGTAAAATTAATAAGGGGTGTAATAGGTGATGGTAAAAGATTTTAAATATTTACTTAATAAGTATCCTGTTATAAGCTGGATAGTAGTTGGAGGCGTGGCTCTTATGCTTATAATAAGCACACTGGGATTTGGCGCCATGGGACTCTTCCCAAAGAATGGATCTGCTCCAGGGCATGATAAATCACATAATCTTGATCAGTCTAAAGCAGAGATAGATCACTGGCTTTCTGAAGTTACGAAGGAACCATCAGATTTTAATTATCGACAACTGTCCCGGGCATATATGGGTGTAAATGATCTTGAGAAAGCTCTGGAAACTGCCAATACGGCAATTTCAAAGGATCCTAATGATGTAAGCAGTTATCAATTACTGGCAGAAATTTATAGTAAAAAGACGTGGCTTGAGATTGATGACAAAACCCTTGAGAAGGTAAAAAATAAAATTAGTTCTGATAAGTTAGAAGTAGTAAAATCTCTGAAGGGTCAGAAATTTGGAGTAGAAGAATTTAATAGTAAGTTAAAAGCTATGGATTTTAAAGAGGAAGACATTCAGGTACTTCAAAATTATAGCATGAAAAATGAAAACGAAAAAATAGTAGAAGTTTTACAAAAAATGGTTTCTCTTGCACCTGATAATGGAGATTATCGTTTTGCCTTAGCCAGTATGCTTATGGAGAGTGGTAAAATGAAAGAAGCTATACCTGAACTGCAGAAAATACTTAAACTTACTCCGAATAATGAGTATGTCAGGCAGTTCCTTGTAATGGCTTATATAGAGGAAAATATGTATGATAAGGCAGAAGAAGAATTAAAGTGGATGCTTGAGCAAAAACCTGATAATCTAAATATATATTCAGCACTTGGTCAGGTATATATAAAAGAGAAAAAATATAATGATGCTATATCTATATATGAGAAAGCTTTAACGATAGATTCAAAAACAGGTTCACTTTATTCCGGCCTGGCCAGTGCTTATATGATGAAAGGTGAGAATGAGAAAGCCATTGAAAATTATAGAAAAGCTCTGAATCTGGATCCTAATGATACAGGAATTCATCTTCAGATTGCCAGTATATATGAAAAAATGGGTAAAAAAGATGAGGCTATGAAAGAACTTCAATTGATGACAGGTAACTTAGTAATAGAACCGAACCAGGCAAATACTCCTGTAGAAGTAAAAGAACCGAATCAAGCATTAACACCTGTTGATGTGCAAGAACCAAATCAGAATTCAGGAAAGGGAAAAGATGTAAATCAAGTTAATTAAGATGTGTAAAGTGAGATATGAAAAGAGGTTTATAGTTTAAGGTTGAGTGTTGAAGGTTGCTAATTCCCAACCTTAAACTCTTAACTCTCAACTATAAACAAACTCATCACCTATCACCCGGTAAAGCAGGGATAATATGATAAATAAACAACTAATTTGTTTATCTCTTACATGCTTATTAATCTTTTTATTCCCTATGTTTGTTTTTGCTAATGAAGAAGAATTAAATATGTCCTGGAGTACAGGGCTTTCTTTTTTTGAAAAAGGTAATTATAGAGAAGCTCGAGATGAGTTTAAGGAAATAATATCCCTCAATCCAACCAGCGGGGAAGCTTATTTTTATCTGGCAGAATCACATTATAAACTTGGAGAGTTTGATGAAGCTCTTATTCAGTATAAAAATGCCCTCTTGTATTATAATAAACCTTTTGCAAAGATTCATAAAGGTATGGGAGATACATATCTTTCCAGAGGACTTTATGGAGAAGCAAGAGATGAGTATCTTAGAGCAATTTCAATTGATATAGATTATGAAGAGGCTCATTGTAATCTTGGATGTGTTTATCAATATTTTGGGCTTATGGATAAAGCTTCTGTTGAATTTCATGAGGTTATACGGATTAATCCAGATAATTATGTGGCCTATAATAATCTTGGTATTACACTGGTTAATCTCGATAAAAATTCAGAAGCTATTGAATATTTAAAGAAAGCTGTAGAATTAAATTCAGATTATGCAGATGCTTATTATAATATAGCCAGCATATATAGCTTACAGGAAGATTATGTCAATTCAATTACTTACTATCAGAAAGCTCTTGATTTAAGCCCTGATAGTTATAAGACCCTTTGTAATCTCGGTAATGTATATTACAAATTAGAAGATTATTCTTCTGCTATACGTTGTTGGCAGGAAGCACTGAAGCTCAACCCTGGTGATAAATTGATAAATTATAATCTTTCTAAGGCTTATTTTTCACAGGGTCATATAGATAAGGCTATAGAGGGATTAAAAGAAGTATTATCTATAGATCCTGCTTACAGGACTGCTTACTGGGAGATAGGATATTATTATCTTCGTAAGGGTAATATAAAAGAAGCTTTAATTTACTGGTATAGAGGTATAAGGTTGAAGCAGGTAAGTGAGGGAGGTAAAAAGTGAAAAGGATAACGTATTTATCGTTTCACCTTTCATGTTTCACGTTTTATGACATTACACTACAGACCAGCTTTTAAATATGCCTTTTCCGGGAAAGGATGGATAAAAAAATTTCTTCTTGGAAGTTTATCTACTCTTTTACTCCCAATGATTCTGGGTTATTTTATTGCATCTTTAAGAAGAATAATATGTAGGCAGGTTGAAGAACTCCCTGACTGGGAGGATACTATGGGTTTTTTTTCACAGGGTATAATTGTCCTTGCTATTATAATTGTCTATCTTTTTTTTCCCTTTTTATTGATTTTAATAGGCTATATATTAATTGGAGGGGGAAAGGGATTAATTTCTTCTGAAGGGGCAATATCATTTGCAGGAATGATATTTGGAATAATTATTTTAATTGGTTTTTTATTACTTATATTTTCTATATTTGTAATTCCTATGGCTCTGGCATTTTATGCTGAAACCTTAAGTATTATGGAAGCACTCTATTTACCACAGGTAATGGCAAGAATTTTTGATAATATAGAATTGTATTTTATGGGCTGGTTTGTCTGCTTATGTGTAACTGTAGCAGTCCTTTCTATCTTTATATTTATATTTCCTCTCGCTTTTTTTTATCTTTATATGTTTTATGCTTATATATTTGGCCATATTTATCTTACTGGTGATGAATATGGAAATAATAATTTTACATAGATATGTAGTCTGTAGGTTAAATATAGTTCAATACATGATAGAAATAGAGCAGGAATAAAGAAAATCAAAAAACTTTTCCAGTCTTTTATTGTTTTTTTATTCCATGGAGGTATGAGAAAGATTATAACAGCATTTACTGTTAAGATGAGTGTTAGTATTCCTATTGTTATAAGAAATGATAGAGGATAATATAAGAGATAATATTCTGTAATTATTACAAAATAAAGTATTATAATCATTACTATCCATATAAGAAAATGATTTAATTTTCCAATAAATTTCTCTGGAGAAGTATATTTATAAAGTAAATCAAATACACATGGTATTATCAATATACATGCTCCTGAACCTGCAAGCAATCCTGTTAAAAGTCTTATGTGATTATTAGTTTCTCTTATATGCAGATAAGAAGTTCCTCCATCAATTACAAGTGTTCCAATAAATATAGAAGCTGTTAATAGCGCATAAAAGGGCGGTGTTCCTCCTTTTATTTTTTTATTTATTATCATCCAGTAGATAAGTGATAATATGAAACCTGTATAAGTGCCTGTGTCTCTTGCACATACTATGAGTGGATGTCCCTGAAAGTGGAATGTTCTTTCATCTATCTGATGACATACGGCAGTTCCCAGTTTGTAGAGTAATGATATGATATAATCCATGATTTTATTTTATATGGGGGAGATATTCTATGAAGCTCTGAAGAGCGCTTATACCGAGGAACCATAGAATAATTGTTATAATTGAACCTGTAAGACTCAAAGTGTTAAATACTATTCCTATTGTTGCCAGTTCTTTTCCTCCCTGGAAGTCAGGATTTTCATTTATTTGTTTTTTTCCGAACAAACTGATTAGTAATCCTGTGAAACCGAGTATTCCAGGTATATAGAAACCTGTAAAAGGGGCAGTACAGCAGGTTATTACACTTCCTATTCCAAGAAGCATTCCACCTGCTGCCAGACTGTTGGTAGTTTTATCCAGTTTACTTATATCATAGGGAGAAAGTCTGGTTTCATCTATATTTCCTATGTCAGATATGGTTGTCTCAGAATCCAGAGGAGCGTAACAACTATCACATACACTGGCATCATTTACATTTAATTGACCACATCGGGGACAGATCATAATATTTTCTTTCTCACTTTCCATAGAGAGACGTTATCTTCCACATATAATCCACTATAGCTATAGAGATTGATCCCAATAGGGCTAATGACCCACATATAATACTCCAGAGAGCAAGTCTTTCTCCTTTCTGTTTTTTTCCGTCTTTGAGTATTTTTTTTCTTGCCATGATTCCCAGTATTATTGCTATTATTGAATTTATTATACTCATAGGATAACACAAACATACCATTATTCCTATAATTCCCAGAATAAAGCTTAATATAGATAAAGGATTATATTTTCTGGTATCTTCAGGTTTTATCAGTTTTGCTGCCTCTTTTTCTTCCGGATATATATAGGCAAAACAACTTGTACAGTTAAGTGAGAGATAGGAATTTTCCTGACCGCAAAAAGGACATTTCATATGCCCTGTGTAGGGTCGAGGCGACCCTACATATCCCATGCCTCCTTTAATATATTATATGTATCCATTATATGCTGTGGCATTACTCTGGTAGTAGAAATTACAGGCATGAAATTCGTATCTCCTTCCCATCTTGGAACTATATGAAGATGAACATGTTCTTCTATACCTGCTCCTGCAACCTTACCAAGATTAATACCTATATTAAAACCTGATGGCTTTAAAGATTTTTTAAATACCTCAAGGGTTTTTTGTGTTAATTTCATTATTTCTAATAATTCTTTGTTTTTTAGTTCTGTAAGATCCGGGGTATGTCTGTAAGGGATAACCATTAAGTGACCATTATTATAGGGATATCTATTAAGAAGTACAAAACATTTTTCTCCTCTATAAATAATCAGGTTTTTTTTATCTTCAGAGGGTGTTTCCTGAAATTTACAGAATATACAATATGTCTCTTTATTTCCAAGTATATATTCCATTCTCCAGGGTGCCCAGATGATATCCATAAGATTTTCCACCCTTCTATTGTATTATTATCAGCTCATAAGGAAAATTTCCTCCAGGAATTTCTCTTATGAGCTGATCTGTTTCTACATCTATTATAGATATAGTATTTGAACCACCATTTGCTACATAAAGCTTTTTTTTGTTTTTCAGGAAAGCCAGACCTGATGGATTTTTACCGGTTTCTACTGTCTTTATAGATTTATTATTCCTGCAATCTATAACTGATAAAGTATTATCCTGATAATTAGTTATATAAAGTTTCTCTCCAGAGGGCAGGAGAAGACAATTTTTAGGACCTTTACCAAGAGGGATGGTTAGAAGGGTTTTTTGTTTTTTTAACTCTATTACTGAAAGATCTTCGGAAACTTGATTTACTACATAAAGATATTCCCCATCAGGAGAAACTGCTCCACTACATGGAAACTTTCCTGCTTCCAGTGTTTTTACCAGAGAATTTGAATTACAGCTAATTACTGAGATATTGTTAGCCATAGAATTCATTACATAGATGAACTGGTTTTTTTCGTCAAAACACATACCTGTCGGCATTTTCTCTACAGTTATGTTTTTAAAGGGTCTGTTTTCTTTTATGTCAATAACTGATATATTATTGGATTTACTATTGGCTACATATATTGTATCTCTTGTGGCCACTATGGATGTAGGATTTTTATTTACACTTATATGACCTGTCAGCTTAAGTTCTTTTGAAATATTTAATACAGTTATATTATTATCAGTGCTATTTACAATATACACTGTGGATTTTTCGGGACTGAAGGCTATACCTCCAGGTTCACGACCAAGGGGTATTGTTTGAATTATAGTATTTTTTTCTATGTCTATTGCTATAAGTTCATTCGAGTAATAATTAGTTGCCAGTATTACCGGTTTTATTTTTTGTACAGGTGTAGCAGACGGTTTTTGTGGAATAAGTAATATATTTTCCCTTACAGTTTCTCCGGTGCTTATAAAAATATTTCTTGTATTTATTTTATATCCGGTTTTCTTTACTATAATAACCTGATTGCCTCCAAAATTACTGAGTTTATATTTACCGTCTTTTTTAGTTTTACAGTTAAGTTTTGTCTTTTCCATCTCTACTGTCGCTCCCTCTACAGGTTCTCTTGTAACCGAATCCATTATTATACCTTCTATTGTTCCTATTTCTACAGAAGCTAGTGGCGTTGAAACCGGTGTTGAATGGTTTGTCTCATCTGTAGTGATGCAACCTGTAAAATATATAAGAACTATTATTAATATGAGAATTTCTTTTAGTTTTAAACTCATTTTATTATTTATTATCCTTTATTATCTTGGAGCCAGACTCGGATCATCCGGGGCAAACAGGTTAGGTGGAAGACCTACATTTATAGCTGACTGTCTATAAATAATATAAGTTGTCATTTTACCACTGGCATATGTTTCTATTTTATGAGGCATCCATCGCCCATCATCCATCTGGGTGACATCTTTATACATAATTGTTTTATTTACTTCTTTAACTTTATCTTTTTCTCCTTCTGTTACTGTATATTCTTCTTTAAGTGGTATATAACGTTCTATATCTACCCAGATTGTTATCAGTTTGGCGAGAGGATCTTTTTCATTTGAAATGCTTATTACATAAGCATCTCTATCACCTACTTTTTCCTTTCCTACCATAGTAAAATTTCTGAATTGATCCTGAGGTTGAGTGTCTATACTGAATGGTAGATAAATTGAATGGTGATGATCATCTTCTCGTTTACTCAAAGGCCATGGAGAGTAGGGGCCAAATTTCCAGTCCAGTCTGCCATCTCTTATTGTTATTGTATATATGTCTGCCTGGGCTCCCGGTATGGTGATTTTTTTTTCTGTTCGAATTTTATTGGGAGCAGTAAAGAAAAGTTTTGCTGTCCCAAAGGATTCCATAACATTTTTTGCTTCCTGTTTTCCTGGAGCAGGGCCAAAAAATTCCATATCCACTACCATGTCATTTATTTTTCCAAGAGTACCTGCCATGTAAAGATTGTCCATAATTTTTTTTGCAGGGTTAACGTTGTTCTCTTTCGTATAAGCCCACTGGGTAGTCAGAATGATTACAAATAAAAGGAATAGAACTTTTTTTAGCATAATTTTACCTCCTGATTGGTGAGAGGTGAGAAGTAATGAGTTGTTGGTAATGGATGATTGGTAATGATATTGAGAATTTATAGTAGAGAGTTTAATAGTTGACCCTTAAAAAACCTTAAAATTCCTAAACTCTAAACTTTTCTTCACACTTCACTCTTCACCTTTCACGTTTCACGATTTAATTATAACATAAGTCAGCAGGTGATACAAGAAGTGCATTACTTATTGTAATTTCAGAAATTTTCTGTTATAATAAATGGCAATCCTTTAAACCTGGAGATTAAATAATGTCTATCGATCTTTATGAACAGAGAGAACAGTTAATTCAGTTAATAGATGAAACATTAAATATGTATTCTACAATGAAACTGGATGTTTTACTCAGTAATGTTATGACTTCTGCTACAAAGATTATGAGAGCAGAGGCAAGTTCTCTTATGTTGCTTGATGAAGAAACTGAAGAACTGGTATTTGAGGTTGCTCTTGGTGTAAAGAAGTCACTCCTGAGTAAGATTCGTATTAAATCAGGGGATGGTATAGCAGGATGGGTTGCCAGAGAGGGTATTCCTCTTTTAGTTTCTGATGTAACTAAAGATAGTCGTTTTTCCAGTAAAGTAGATGAGCTTACCGGGTTTAAGACAAAATCGATTCTCTGTGTTCCTTTAAAAGTGGAAAATAAGCTTATCGGTGTTCTGGAAGTGGTTAATCGTATTGATGGAGGGATTTTTTTAGAGGAAGATATTAGATTATTTACCCTCTTTTCTAATCTTGCAGCAATCTGTATTCAAAATAGTAAGATTTATACTGATTTACAGGATCTTATCCTTAAAGAAGCACAAAATCAGATTAATCGCCTGGATGTAATGAGTCAGGTATCAGGTATACCTCTCAGCTCTATGGACTTCAGTAAACTTCTCAAAGTAATGCTTGAAATAGTTATTCAGGCAATAAATGTTGAAGCAGGTGTTATATATCTTATATCTGAAAAAGATAGAGAGATTTTTCCTATAGTTTTTCGCGGGTTTCATGAAGGTGTTTTAATTGAAAAACAACAATTAAAAGTAAGTGAACAAATTGTTCAGGAAGTAATAAAGACCTGTAAACCATTTAAAATAGAAGGTTTTATTGATAATGTTTCCCGTAATGAACATGAAATTTCTATGGGGCAAACTCAGGTTGTTATTGGTTTTCCTATGAAAACCAGTCAGAAAATAATTGGTGCTATAGTTATTTTTAGTAGAAAGGGGGAAGCTATAAATCAGCAGGACGTAGATTTTTTAAAAAATTTTTCAAAACAGACAGCCCTTTCTCTTGAAAAAATAGATATAAAAGAACTTTTTGGTAAATTTGGTCATAAATTTGAGACTTATAAGAAAGCAAGTTTTTTTATAAAAGGGGAAGAACAGAGATTACAGTTAAAATCACTTGCTGAATATATACAGGATGGACTTATTATATGTGATGAAGATTTTAATATTCAGCTGGTAAATAAAAAAGCAGAGATTATTTTAGGAATATCAGAGGAAGATCTGATAAAGCAAAATTGTGTTAACTGTCACAGTCCATCTCTTCATAATACTGTAAAGGAAATTAATTACAGGTTTAAAGAGGATAAAGAGTTAAATAAAATGACCTTTACAAAAAGATTTCCCTCAGAGAATAAGACAGTAATTGCAAATATAGTTCCTATAAGAGATCCATTCTTAAATCTCAGAGGGTTTTTGATGTTTATGGTGGAAATAGAACCAGAGGTTAAAAAAGATAAGAAAAAATCTAAAAAGAAAAAATCAATACCCAAAACTTAGAATAATAAGGAGACACTTATGATAATTAAGATTTTATGTAAAAAGATTTTGCTTTTTTTATTAATTTCCCTGGTGGTTTTTTATCCCAATAGTTCGCTTTATGCTGCCGGCAAAGAGGCTGAAGAACATAATAAACGTGGCCTTAAATATCTTGATAAAGAAGAATATGAGTCTGCTCTCAAAGAATTTAATCTTGCTATTCAACTTGATTCTAATTATGCCGAGGCTATAAAGAATAGAGGGAATGTATATTATTATCAGGGTAAACTGGAACCGGCTCTTAAAGATTACTTAAAGGCAATTTCGGTAGATCCCGCTTACTGGCAGGCCTATAATAATGCTGCCAATGTATACTGGGATATGGAGAATGTTCAGAATTCTCTGGAATATTATGATAAAGCCATAAAGGCAAACCCATCTGCAGTTCTACCTTACTGGAATGCCGGAAATAAATATTTGGATCTCAAACAATACGATACGGCTATTCAATATTTTCAGAAAGGTCTCAAGATTGAACCGAATAATGAAGAATTTCATGCTTATTTAGGTTATACTCTTTATCAGGTGAAAAGGGTAAATGAGGCTACGGAACATATGAATAAAGCTATAAAACTTAATCCTGAATACAGTATACCCTACTATGATCTTGCCACTATATATTATGATAAAGCTATGGAGTTAAATAGAAAATACGTTGATTCTACTACAAATACTGAGGCAGATAAAAAATTAGCAGAAGGTTCCTTTAACTTATATAACCAGGCATTAGAAAATTTTTCTAAAGCTGTTGAGCTTGAACCTGATAACGCCAGATATAGATATCGCCTTGGCCTTACATATTTTGCTCTTGTAGAGGATGATAAAGCCCTTGATGAATACAGAACCGGTATAGATCTGGCCAGGGAACAGGGACTCAGTGAGCTTGTAAAACTTATACAGGATCAAATAAATAAGATACAGGAATTGAAAGAAAAGCGTAAAGGAGGCAATAAAAATAAATGAGATTCAGGTTTTTTTTATTACTTTTATCCTGTTTATTACTTTTTCCTGTTTATGGAGAAGAGATAAAAACCGAAACAGGTGGAGAGTTTTTTTACAGCGATCCTTATATAATGTACTCTATAAGAAAAGCTCTTTATGAAGATATGGATGTGGGACGTTTTAATTTTTCTGTTAACTCAACTCAGGCCGTAGTAGAAATTTCTGGAGAGGTAGATAATGATAGAGCTTCTTTTAAAGCTGGAACTATAGCACTTAGTATTCCCGGTGTAAAGCAGATAAATAATAAAATTACTATTAATCCTGCACTTACCCCCAGACCTTTTATTAGAAGTGATAAAGAGATAAATAATGATGTAGAAAAGAAACTATCTGTTACGAAAAGAGTCAGATCTTACAGACTTGAGTGTGTGACTATAGCCAGAAGAGTCTCTATGAAAGGTGAGGTAGATAGTCTTGATGCAGAAATTGCTGCTCTGGAACTGGCCAGATCGATAGAAGGGGTAGAATCTGTAAGGAGTAGAATTACTATAGATTCCAGGGTTAATGATGGATATATATTTGTTGCTACAAAACTTTTAATGATAGCAGATCCCCGTATAAATGGATTTAGAATTCATATAAATGTGGAAGATGGCATTATAATACTCAGAGGAAATGTAGATGATGAAGAAGCCAGGGAGATTGCAATAAATAAAGCCAGAGGTATTGCCGGTTCAAAAGGTGTTATCAGCTATATTGAGATTAATGAGGAAGTTGCTTTAGAAAAGACTATAGTTGCAGACAATACTATTGTGGAAGAAGTAAATAGAACCCTGAAATCTGATGAGGAATTATCTAAATATGATATAAAGGCTATTTGTTCTGATGGTATTGTCACTCTGTCGGGAACTGTAGATAGCCGGGAAAAAGTACTTGCTGCTGTGGAGAAGGTAAGCGTTGTCCCTGGTGTAAGAGCAGTGAAAAGTGAGCTGGAAATAAAGTAAGCTTTCAGTTATCAGCAGTCAGCATTCAGCCTGTATTAAAACCTGTGTAATGCTGAAAGCTGAAGGCTAAAAGCTGAAAGCTAAGATTATGAGTAATGAAGAAATAGAGTTAACAATAGTAATTCCTGCTTATAATGAAGAAAAGAGAATCCGAAAAAGTCTGGAAAAGATAAATTCATATTTATCCGGGAAGGATTTTGCTTCAGAAGTACTTGTTATAAATGATGGAAGTTCAGACAATACATCATCAATCGTGTTAAATAGTAAAGTTTTTAATCTGCGTCTTATTGAGAATGAAGTTAACAGAGGTAAAGGTTACAGTGTTAAAAGAGGTATAATGGAATCTAAAGGAAATTATATAATCTTTTCTGATGCAGATCTTTCAACTCCCATAGAGGAGACTGATAAAATACTTTCTGCTCTTCAGGGAGATTATGAGATTGCTATAGGTTCAAGGCATATACAGGGATCAGAGATAAAGATCAAACAACCATGGTATCGTCATCTTATGGGACGCATATTTAATCTTTTTGTGAGAATTATCGCCGTACCGAATGTAATAGATACACAATGTGGTTTTAAGGGTTTTAGAAGAGATTGTGCTCTCTGTATTTTTAATGAAATTGTAACCTTCGGTTATAGTTTTGATGTAGAGGTTCTATATTTAGCTTATAAGTTTGGTTTTAAAATAAAAGAAGTTCCTGTAATCTGGCTTGATTCCCCTACAAGCAGGATCAATCCTTTTATCGATCCTTTAAAGATGTTTCTGGATGTTTTAAAGATCAGATTAAAACATAGAAATAAAAATTTTGCCAGAGATTCTGTATTAAACCCTGTCAGATGAGAAGTGAGAGGTGAGAGGTGGGAGGTGAAAAGTAATGAGTTAGAACTCATCACACTTCACGCATTATCCATGACCTGTAAATGTTATTAGAATTTTTCTCAATTTTTTTTATAAGTATATGGAATTTATTTTATAATATATTTCAGAAAATAAAAGATTTTTTTTTATTTTTTCCTGATTTTAGATTTTTTTTTCTTGATCTTATTCTTTATTTCCTTTATATTAGAACATCACCCTTTTCTCTCAGGTATTTTGAAGGTAAGAATCTTCCTGTTACATACGATGAGTTGACCTATGGAGAGATTTATTATTTTACAGCAAGGAATATATTAAAAAATATAAATTTTTCTTCAGAGGATTTACTTATAGATCTGGGTTCTGGTAGAGGGAAAATGGTTTTTTTTGCTTCCATATATTATGGAGCGAGAGCTATAGGACTCGATATTATGCCAACCTTTGTAAAAAAGAGCTCCCTCGTGGCATCGAAATTGAAATTAAAAAAAGTTGAATTCCTGGAACAGGATTTTCGAAATTATGATTTTTCAAAAAGTACAGTCATTTATCTCGCCGGCACATGTTTGTCTGATGAATCTATTTCTTTATTGTTAAAATCTTTAAAAAGTGCACCTGTCGGTGCAAAGATAATATCTCTATCATATCCTCTTAGATCAGACTTTTTGAATGTTATTTCAAAAAATAAGATGTCTTTTTCCTGGGGAAGCAGTATGGTATATGTTCATGAGAAGTTAAGTATTGAAAAGTGAAAGGAATATGGAAATAAAAAGGTTATACGGAATTGAAAACTCCAGGAAAGCTACTGGTGTTACGGTAATTGTAGATGTTCTTCGTGCAGCCACTGTTTCTGCATATATACTGGCAGGAGGAGCAAAATATATAATTCCAGTATCGACTAAAGAAGAAGCATTTCTATTAAAAAGAGAAAATCCCCATTATTTGCTTGTAGGAGAAGAAGGAGGTTATAAAATAAAGGGATTTAATTATGGAAATTCTCCTTCTGAGATAAGTAAAGTTGATTTAAGGAACAGGATAATTATTCAGAGATCTTCCCAGGGAATTCAGGGTTTACTTAATGCTATTCTGGCAGAAGAGGTTATATTTGGTTCTTTTGTAATTGCTTCTTCTATTAAAGATTATATAAAAAACCTTTCTTCTATATCAATTGTGGCCATGAATGGCACAGAAAGTGAAGATGATATATTTGCAGATTATCTGGAGAAGATAATTACACTACAGGAAGTAAATATGGAAGAGCTTATGAAGGATTTAAAAACCTGTCCTGCGGCTCAGAAATTTTTTGATCCTTCTCTACCTGAATTTCCAGAAAAAGATTTTTATTTATCCCTGGAAGTTAATAAATTTAATTTTTTAGTTGTGTTTATAGAGGGTAAAGTAATAAAAAAATAGAAATAATTACACATATGTATATAAAAAATTTAAACACCTGTAAAGAGATAACCTCCGGCGATAATTGCCGGTTGAGAGAAATTCTTAATCCTTTGAGAGATGGTCTTTCAGTTGGCTATAGTCTTGCCCATGCCAGTGTCGGGCCAGGTGAAACTACTTTTAAACACACCTTGACCAGTTCAGAAGTTTATTACATCCTTTCAGGGGAAGGGATAATGTATATAGATAATGAGGAACAGACTGTTCTGGAAGACTTTACTATTTATATACCTCCTGGTTCCCTTCAGTGCATAAAAAATACAGGGACAGAAGAGCTTATATTTCTCTGTATTGTGGATCCTCCCTGGAAAGCAGAAGATGAGGTTATTAAAGAGAACATATAATCAGGAGAAAGGTTTGAAAGAAGAAATAGAAAAGCTTTTTGAATTAAAGAAAACAGAAGGTTTTCCTCTCGGAGAATGGGAAGACATACTCTCCCTTTCAGATATTCCCTCTTATACGGCATTTCCCAATCCATTTATTGATGAATTTATAAAAGAATGGGAATGGGAAAAACATCTCTTCCATCACAGGGACGGAATGAAAGATATAAAGGGAGATATTATAAATAAAGATAATTTTGATGCCAGTAAGTGCCGTCTCTGTATTGAAAAAGATAAAAATTATCACAGAGAACCATATATTACCGATGTAAGAGAAGGCAAAGCTCATTTACTTTACACTCTTCATTCCTATCATACAAAAGTT
>JAKJGF010000341.1 GCA_022704525.1 Bacillota bacterium
AATTTTAATTCCTTTATGCAAAGCATATTCTTCCACATCAGGCCCTGATATCATATGAGTAATTATAACAGGGGTTATGGTTTCTTTAAAAACGCCTTCAAATCTTTTTAATTTTTTCCTTATAAATTCATCAATCAGCTTTTCAGAGAGATAATTTTTGCTTTCTCCTATGATAATTATATCCTCATTGTCTCTGGTGCCTCTGCCTGTAATATTAACTTCTATGGAAGATCCCTTCTTATCCCGGAGATATTTCCTGCATAAATTTTCTTTTAAAGTAATGCCGAGATCTCTTCTGATGAGTTCCGGCAGAAATACATAAGCTTCATTTTCAAGAATAAATCCCAGTCCGCTTAAATGTTTATTGGTAAAGTCCTGTTGTTTGACGAGTTCCTGGACATTTAATTCTGTTTTCTTCTGAGCTACAACAAGTTCTTTTTGAGCCACAGCAAGTTCTTCAACTCTCTTTTCAGTTCTTTGCTGAGCCACAGCAAGTTCTTCAACTCTCTTCTCAGTTCTTTGCTGAGCCACAGCAAGTTCTCTAACGGTACCGGATAATTCCTTAACTACATTTTTTAACTCTCCAAATTCATCTTTTAATTCCTTAAATTCTACTTTAGTGACAGTATTCTGAAGGTCTTCATACATTTTTCCCATTATTTCCACAATCTTTTTAGCAGACTTACTGTCCATAGTTTCGCTCAGTTCTTCATACATTTTTAGAGTATTTATCATAATAGACACCTGCTTTGCATTGAAAAAAGAGTTTCTCTTTAAATTTTATCAGAAACCGGAGGATATGGCAAGATAGAAAACTTTATCAGCAATAAAACCCTGTTCTTGAAGTTCTTTTTGTAAAAGACAGGTCAACATAAAACCAGGTAAACAGATAAAAACATAAACATGTATTTTCTGGTCAGTCCAGTGGAATTGAGATCTGATAGTATGATGGTCAGTATTTTTTACGTGTCTGAATACTTTTTCTAGAGTAGTTCTGAAAAATAAGTTCAGTAATTAATTCAGTGAACAGTGAACAGTGAATATTGAGCATTGAACTGTAAGGATCTGTTCACTGTTCACTCCTCACTTATTTATTTATAATAAGTTATGAAATACACATACAGGACTACCTGGTAACAGATATATTTCTCCGGAATGCTAAAAATATTCTCACGGTAAAGCACTTCTTACTATGCCTGTACTTTTTCTGAGAACCTTCATATCTTCTTCAGTATAAAATTTCTTTAATGCAATCAGTCTGGCATTTCCTTCATCAATTCCTTCTCCTTTAAGCTTTTCAAACTCTTCTTTTATCTCCTCTTTCGAGTTTACCATATCTTTAACAGTATGTCCCAGAGATTTCTCATATCTCTCTATATCCTTAACAGTTTTTTTGAGTAAATCTCTATGTCTTTCCTCTCTGGTTGTTACAACAGGCCAGGTAGATGCTGTCCCATAAAGAGTTAAATCAAGACTTTCTTTATCCCATAAATCAAGAAAATTTTTCTTATATTCCTCTCTTTTCCCTGCACTTTCTTCTGATAAAGGATCTATAAAAGCCATAACATTTGTTTCCTGATTTTCCCTGAGAGATTTTTCTGTAAAATCTGCACTTCCTGTAAGGATGCTTTTATCACTTACCATCATTTTTGAATTGAGTTTTCTGTCATGCCCTGAACCTGTTCCATCTAAGAGAGCCCATCTTACATGGATATGTTCATTATTGAGGAGCAGATAGCTTTCTATGTTATCTCCAGGTAATTTAGCCGGTTCAAGTAAAACTTTTATATCAATTTTTTTCTTCTCTTTCGACATTTCTTTCTGCTTATTTATTATAAGTTTTGCTATATCCTTATTCATGGAGAAAGCTGAAATATAAAGAAATTCTTCTGCACTTTCTATAGCATAAGTCATAAGGGCCTGCAGTTCTTCATGGGTATCTCCTACAGACATAGTTTGATTACCCGAGTCTTTCCCGAAAGGGGGTTTTATATCTTCTAAATGTTTTATATTTTCTTTAGAATTCATTTTCTTAAAGGATTTTTCAAGCTTTTCAATAAATACTTTTTTCCCTTTATCTGTAAGACCTGCATAAAGCTTTTCATTAATAAGATTTGCCGTAAATGGGGACCTGGCACCGAGCAAAAAATCCTCATTCAGTTCTACATTATAAAAATCTCCATATTCTTCAGGTTTTATTCCTGCTTTTTTACATTCTTCCATAAGTCTTTTTACTTTATCTAACTTACCTGAAGATTCTTCTATATACTTCTGGCTTTCCTGTGGAAGAAGTAATATAAGAAAATTCATAAAATCAGATGCCTTTAGTAAGAGAGTGCTTTTTACATCTTCATCTTCTTCATCCATTATATCATCTTCTTTTAATAGCTCCAAATCAGCACCATAAATTTCCTCTATTGTTTTTCCTTTAGAATCTTCTATATTTTTCTTAAATCCTTCTATAAGGGTTTTTGCTGCAGGTCCTTCTACTAACATAGCGTAGGAGGCATTTTCTCCCGAACCTTTATTACAATTTATTCCTCCTGTAAGGACTCTGTCTCCTACCCTGAGAAGTTCTTTATGCATAGTATCTGTTAAGTTATCTTTTTTAGCCACACATATTCCAAAATTACCTTTTTCAAACTCTTTCTGAAAAGTCAAAAGAGTCTGCAAACAATTATAATATCCGGAGGCATCTTTATATTTGAGACGTTTTATATGTGTAATACCATTACCCGGATCAATCATAATTCTTACTTTATGACCTTTTTTTATGGCATTTTTTACTTTATTATATATGTGAGGATCTTCTAAGAACTGATATTGAAGATCTATTTCTATTTTTGGAGGAGCCTCTTTTAGATCAAGCATTCTATTCATTTCCTGCCATATTTCACTTCCCTCAAGGGTTACTATATTGTTTCCTTTAATTTTCATGGGGCTTTCATTTTCTTTCAGATTGCTGTAAATTTTCCCGATTTTATCGAGTTCTTCCGGGATAATATCAAAATCTACTGTCTTAAAATATTTAACAACTTCATCAGGCAGTGTAGAAATAGATGGTTTAATCTTTTGAAGGATGAGATCCTTTAATTCAGATTTAATTTTCTCTATTTCATACTTTATAAATTTTATTCCTCCATGTATATCTTCAAGTTCTTTTCCACCTATATAGATTGAGTTCCATTTATGAATGGGTTTATGGAAAAACTCATAAGTTCTTAATTGTCCTTCCCTGTATTTAAGTTCCATCTGCTTTTCCTTTATTAATTGATCAATAGAAACAGAGGGTTCCTCTATTTTTCCCACAGGAGAAGTTTTTTTACCTTCTTCCTCCCTTCCATTAGAACTATTCAATGAAAGAGTTATTCTGTCATTTGCGAAAAAATACTCTTCATCTTTTTTTGTTGCCGGGGCTAAAATTTGTTTTGCAAGTTTTCTGTTGTTAGAAACTCCGGTTATCATTTATATTACCTCCTTAAAATTTTTATTCTATTTACAGGTTATCACAGGGAAGTAAAACCTGGAAGTAAAAAGTCGGTAACAGATTTATATTTTAAAAAAATCTCAAACCAGGTTAGATTATAGAAATATATTGATTGATAACAATATAAATGTTATTATTAAAATAAAAGGAGGTGATTCTGTGATAAATACTTTAAAAATGTATGAGATTTAACCCAACTTTGGAATCCGCTGAAAGTTTCTTT
>JAKJGF010000110.1 GCA_022704525.1 Bacillota bacterium
TTCTATAATTCCAATAGCCTTATCCATTTTAAGCTATCAGCTTTCAGCAGTCAGCTTTCAGCTTTATAATCCGTGACTGCTGAAGGACTACCTTTCTTCTATAATAATTGAATTATTATTAATTTCTGTAACAATTCCGGAAATACTTGCATGAACCCCTGCTCCTATTGCACCTTCCGGGATGGCACCAAGAAGGGTTCCTCTTTTTACAGTATCATTTACCTTTACCACAGGGACAGAAGGTGAGCCGATATGCTGTTTTAATGGAATAGTAACCCTGGAGGGAGAATAAACCATATCCAGAAAAGGAGCAGGATCTTCGAGATAACTGAGATTTAACTGAGAGAGAATCCTCTTTACAGGTATTTTTCTTTCCTCTCTAAGGAAATAAGGCGAAATATCTCTTCTTCTATGAGGGTTTTTTATGCCTTTCCTAAAAAGATCTGTTTTAAGATCCATAAAGACCCTTTTGGGAGAAAGTCCCATAAAACAGGCTATTTCACAGACAGAACATTCCACACATAAAAAAGCCTGTGTATGATCTACCAGAGGTAAACCAAGATAAACTGCTTTCATAACCTTATGAGGTTTTAAGGCATGGCCCAGCATATGTCTGGGACACAGATCGGTGCAAATCCTGCAGGAACAGCAGACTTCTGCAGCAAGACGCATGGCCGTCTTCTGTCTCTGCCCCATAATAAGGGCCAGTTTATGAGTGGAGGGAAGCACTATAAGGCCACTGGTAGTTTTGGTAACAGGTCCCTCCAGGTCTTCTACCAGTTTCCCCATCATGGGGCCTCCGGCAACTACAACAAAATCTTTTACAGTAGATCCTCCTGCAATCTCTATGGCCTCCCTTATGGAAGTTCCCACAGGAAGAGTTACAGTCACAGGTTTTACTACTTCTCCTGTAATCGTAAGGGGTCTGTCAATTACAGGGTGACCCTTCATAGCATCGGCTACGTTTAAGAGGGTATTTACATTATTTACGACAACTCCTACCTCGAGAGGTATGCCGCCCTCGGGAACGACTCTTCCTGTAACATCATATACCATAAGATGTTCATCACCGGCAGGATAATAATTTTTCAGTAAATGAATATTTATAGGTAGAGAAAATCCGGTAGATGTTAAAACCTTTTCAAGGGAGGAAATAGCTTTCTTATACTTGGCTTTAATCCCTATAATACCTTTAGAAGCTCCGGTAGCAATACAGGCAAATTCAAGACCTCTGAGGAGTTTTTCCGGTTCCCTTGCTACTAACTGCTGATCGACCCTTAAAAGAGGTTCGCATTCTGCAGCATTGACAATTACAAAATCAACTTTGGCATTGTATTTTACATAGGCAGGGAAACCTGCCCCTCCGGCCCCCACCACGCCGGCTTCTTTTACTGCTTTTATTATTTTATCTTTATCAGGAAGAGATTTCATTTCTGTAAATAAGTTCCTCTGAGTTTAATTCGTGCAACTTGAGGCGTGAAACGGAAAATATCTTTTCACGTCTCACGTCTCACCCTTAAATTATACGAAAATAATCTGCCAGGGTACACCTTCTCTGTCTTGTAAAGGTCCTTGCAGACGTAATCCCTTCACCGGTGGGAGAAGCAATAGTAAAAGTGGTATATCCTTCTCCTCCCATACCAAGACCGGCATAAGAAGGAGCATTTTTTATAAAAATGCTGGTGTTAACGATTGAAGCCATACGACTCAGATTTTCTACATTTCTGGAATGCATAATAGAAGTATGATAAAATCCATGTTCTACCTTTAAAGCCCAGTCAAAAGCTTCTTCTATGGTATTTACTCTTGAAAATGGAATGACAGGCATAAGTTGTTCTATAACTACAAGGGGATGAGTGGGAGAAACCTCTGCAAGAAGAATTCTGGTTTCATCAGGAACTTTAAGGCCTATAGTAGCGGCAATTACCGAAGCATTTCTTCCTACAAGGTTTCTATTCACTATGGCATGTCCAGAGGGGTCTGTTCCTGTAACAATCTTTTCCATAAGTTTATCCAGATCCCTTGTGCTCAATTCATAGGCCCCCTGGCGGCACATTTCCATCTTCAACTGATCTGCTATCGGACGGAGAGCAAAAATCTCCTTTTCTGCGATACACACTATATTATTATCCAGGCTTGCTCCCAGAATTATATCTCTTGCAGCTTTAGGAATATCGGCCGTGTCATCCACCACAACAGGAGGATTGCCGGGGCCTGCTGCAATAACCTTTTTACCTGACTTCATAGCAAGATCAACTACAGCAGGGCCTCCTGTAACAACCAGAAGTCTTACTTTTTTATGTTTCATTAGAATCTGGCTACTTTCTATAGAAGGTTCCATCACTGTTGTTATAAGATCTGCAGGTCCGCCGGCAGACTGTATGGCACCATTAAGTAATTCAACGGTTTTCTGACTCACACCTTTAGCAGCAGGATGAGGGCCAAATACTACGGAATTGCCTGCAGAAATCATACTTATACTGTTATTAATTACGGTTTCTGAAGAATTAGTAGAAGGGGTTATACTTCCTATAAGACCATAGGGAGCCATTTCTACAAGAGTAAGACCATTATCACCCGTATAGGCAGTAGAAGAAAGATCCTCCACTCCGGGGGTTTTATCTATGGCCAGAAGATTTTTATTTATTTTATCTTCCACTCTTCCCATACCTGTTTCCGAGACGGCCATTTCCGAAAGATATCTGACATGACCTCTCATAACACGTCTTATATTTTCAATTATTTCTTTTCTTTTAAGTAATGAGAGTTTAACAAGTTCATTCTGGGCGTTAAAAGCAGCATCTATGGCATCATCTATATTATCATAAATACCTGTGCCGCTTTTTTTCCCTGCAGAAGGTGCCAGTTTAGAACCTGATAACTTTTTCAGGACTTCTTCGACTATAAAATTTACTTCCTTTGGATCCAGTTTCATAAAATTATCCTGCCTTAGAGCAAGATCTTATCACCTCTCATTAATGGTTGAGAGTTGAGGATTACTTTAACTGTAAAACTCTAAACTCTAAACCCTGAACTCTAAACCTTAAACTTTAAGTCTATACCACGTTCTTTCGCTATATCTTTAGCAAGAGGGGTTATTATAGAGCCCGGTGAAAGCTCTATCACTTTATTTCCGGATGAAGAAAACAAAAGAATATCTTCCTTTGTAATAACCTGTCTTACAGAAGGGGTCTGAAGGGTTTTTGGATTTTCCTTCGGTTTAAATTCACTTTGAACCGCTTCAAATAGATGGACCAGTTCCACAAATTTAATCCCCCAGGATGAAAGTCTGTCCATATAACTCTTTATTAAATCATTAAATGGCGCAGGGGCCTTATCCAGACCTGCTGATTTCCGGAGAGAAGAACCGGGATAAAATTCATCTTTCCCTATTATCACTTTAATACCTCTCTGAAGAGCATCCAGGATAATCCACTCTACCAGTAAAAGAGGTGTTAAAGTAGCCACACGGCCAAGATTATAGGGAGAAAAAACAGGAACTACCACTAACTTTGTATTTGAAAAAACTTCACACGATAGCTTGTTTACCTCATTACATATGTAAAACTGAACAAGTCCTTTCCCCAGTTCCTTTTCCACATTTACCTGATCACGTCCATCGGCTAAAAGAAGAGAGGTAAAATTATTCTCTCCCAGTAATTCTCGAACATGGGAACAGCTCTCCTGCCAGGTTATAGGTCCATAGGACAGAGGAATTAAAACACCCGGCAGAGCTATATCTCTTTCCCCGGTTTTTTCGAGACGCTTTATTACTTCTCTTGTAATCTCTTCTATTATAGCATTTAAATCCATATTCATAAAAATAGCTTTAAGCTTTCAGCTATCAACTTTCAGCTTTTAGCTGATTGCTGATAGCTGACTGCTGATAGCTTTATAAAGAAGTTTTCTTCTTTTTCTCTGTTTCACCTTCAACAGGTGCTTCACCTTTGTATTTAATGGGAAGTACATCATCAAGATCAGAATGAGGTCTTGGAATCACGTGGACAGCAATAAGTTCACCAACTTTTCTTGCTGCAGCAGCTCCGGCGTCAGTAGCGGCTCTCACTGCTGCCACATCGCCTCTGACTATGGCAGTAACAAATCCGCCTCCTATCTTTTCATAGGCCACCAGTTTCACATTGGCAGCTTTTACCATGGCATCTGAAGCTTCTATCATAGCTACCAGTCCTTTAGTTTCAATCATTCCCAGTGCTTCTAAATTCAGGGTAATCACCCCCTTTCTTTAAATTATTATAGCTTTTAGCTATCAGCCATCAGCTTTCAGCTTTTTTTCTTAGTTGACTACTAATAGCTTTATAAAAATGAAAATTCCTATGCATTTAAATTATTAAATCTACCAGATCATTATTCTTTATAAAACCTGCATTTGCTTCATCAATATCTACATGCATCTCAAGGCTATATTGATTACTTACCCTTACAAGAACTCTATCAAAAATTAATTCCCTATCACCTGGAACCTTTATCTTCACATATTGTTTATCAGTAACGCCAAAGTGAAGGGCATCTTCAGGGTTCATATGAATGTGTCTCCAGGCACAGATTACACCTTCTTTCAATGTTATTGCACCTTTCGGACCCACAATTACTATACCGGGACTTCCTGCAAGATCTCCTGAATCCCTGACAGGAGGCATTATATCCAGTTCAAATCCATCTGTTCTGGATATCTCCACCTGAGTTTTAGATCTCTCAGGCCCCAGAATTCTAACACCTGTTTTAACTCTACCTTTTGACCCTGCAAGAGTTACTGTCTCCTGTGCCGCAAACTGACCGGGTTGAGAAAGGTCTTTCATTTTTGTCAGAGTATAACCTTCACCAAATAACATATTAAGATCTTGCTTACATAGATGAACATGTCTATTGGATATGGCAATAGGGATTTTATTATTAACTGTTTCTCTGATTTTCATATAATTCTTTACAACATCTTCTACAATTGATTGAATAAATTTAGGATCCATATTAAAACCTCTGGTTTCCAAATTTTAGAACATATTCTATAGATTTTAACCTTTTCCTGCTATTAAAGCTCTTCAATCTCTTCAATCTTTTTTATAAGTTCATCAGGATCAAAAGGTTTTTCCAAATAATCAGAAAAACCCTTTTCTCTGATTTCAACAAGAGAAGTTCTTATAGCCGTTAAAGCAATAACAGGAATATGAATGGTTTTATCAAAACTCTTTATCTCTTTAAGAGCGCTATAACCATCCAGTACCGGTAAAGTCAAATCCATCAATATAATATCAGGGATTTCTTCTTTAGCCTTATTGACTCCTGTCCTGCCATCGGTAGCTATGAACACATTATATTCTTCAAGAATCATCTGGATTACTTTAAGAATCATAGGATCATCTTCTACAAGAAGGATTTTTTTATTCATAAGGAGTATCCCCAGTCTTTCAGAATATTTTCACGGCTTCTCCATCGTTCTTTTATTTTAACAGAAAGCTCTAAATAAATTTTTTTCTTCAAAAAAAACTCTATTGTTTCTCTGGCTTTTGTCCCTATCTTTTTCAGCATAGTTCCTTTTTTTCCTATTAAGATACCCTTCTGAGAATCTTTTTCCACATAAATAACAGCAGAGATATAAAGAAGGTTTCCATCCTGCTTCGGAGTAATTTCAGTAACCCTTACTGCTACTGAATAAGGCACTTCCTGATGTGTAAAAAGAAGAATTTTCTCTCTGATTAATTCCGAAATAAAAAAATCTTCTCCCTGGTCTGTAATTTCATCAGAGGGATAATAAGCAGGACCGATTGAAAGGATTTTATATATTTCCTCCAGAAGAGAAGAGAAATTTTCACCTTTAAGGGCCGAAACAGGTATAATCTCCTTAAAAGGAAATAAGTTTTTATAACTATCTATCATTGGAAGGAGTCTTTTTTTATCCTCCAGAAGATCAATCTTATTAAGAAGCAAAAATACAGGTTTAAAATCCTTTTCTCCCGGGTCTTTCATGTTGGTAGAAAGCCACTTAATAACAAATCTGTCCTCTCCGTCCATTTCCCTCGTTACATCTACCAGAAGTAATACAATATCAACATCTTCTATGGCAGAAAGAATGTTTCGGGACATTCTTTTACCTAAAAGATCTCTCCCTTTATGAAGACCGGGAGTATCAATAAAAACAACCTGCAGCGTATCAGTAGTAAGTATTGCTCTTATATTATCCCTTGTTGTCTGAGGCTTGGGAGTAACTATGGAAACCTTATTCCCTGTAAGGTTATTAAGTAGAGTTGATTTCCCAACATTGGGAAGACCGATAATAGTTACAAAACCTGATTTAAATTCATTCATAATCAGTTATCCTCTCTAAAATCCCTCTTCATTTACAACAAAATTGCCTTTCACATTTCCTTCTCCCTCCATAGTTTCTTCTTTAACATGAAGGGTCATCTTATCACAGGTCATCCAGGAACCATCATCCTTCTCCAGTCTGACATTATTTTCCATCAAAATGGTCTGAGGATCTTCCGTATAGGTGGCTTTATCACATGATACATGTTTATCCTTCTGATGAACCTTTACATTGCCGATGGCTATACCTTCTCTGGGTTTTTCCCATATAAATTCCAGAGAATCACAATAAAGTTCTACTGGTCCATCTTTAAGGGTTTTATCTCCTTTTTTATCCTTGTCCTGTACTATATAAACACTTCCTTCCCAGATACCACGCTTTTCATCATAATACACTGTAACTTTATTTGCCGTAATTGTAGTGCCGGGTTTTGTAAACTTTACATTATTAGATGCTACTGCGACATTTGTTTTAGAATTAAAGGTAGCTTCATCAGAAATAAGAACAGCATCCTTTTGCTGTATATTAACATTTCCCCAGAAACGAAAAGTTTTTTTATTATCATCTCCTGAAAGATTATCTGAAGAAATCTGAACACGGGTCTTTTCCTCACCATCTTTAGATGATGAAGAAACAGTGGCAACAGGAGACGGAGTAGAAACGGGAGATGCTTTAGGAAGAGGAGTAAAAGGGCGAGGAATGGAAGGAGATTCATCAGTCACAGAGGGTATGCCAGAGGGCAGCTCAGTCGTAACAGCGGGCTTTGTGGGAACAGATGTTTTAGCCTGTCCCTGAGATAAAGCTACATTTAAAGTGATTTTATCAAAACAACAAATTATAAAAGCAAGAAAAAAAAATATAACTAAAGAAATATTAATTTTTCTGGATAGCAAAAAAGTCAACTCCGTATTTTTCATATTTTACTTTAAAATTCTATATAAAACCTTTAAACCCTTGCAAGATAAAATTTATTACCTCAAAAAATACGTGCAAATTTTATGCCTGATTATAAAGTGAAAACAGAATTATTTACAGAAAGAAGTTTTTGGATACTTTTTTACCTGGAGCGGTAATTAGAGTGTTTCTAATAAAAAAGACAGCCCTGCGACTGTCTTTACCCCTTATACAAGGATTAAAGGTGTTATATTTACTAACCCCAGCTTAAGTATTAAATATGGCAGAAATAAGAATGACCCTTAAAAAGGATTTTACCTGCCATTACCTGAATTTTTCTCAAACAAATATTCTTTTGCCTTCTGTAACTGTATATCTTCCTCACTTCCTATCTTACTGGAATCCATTTCCAATAAAATATCAGGTGTGAGTCCCTTTTTATCAATATCTTTCTTATGAGGAGTCATATAATAGGCTGTAGTCAATTTCAGAGCACCACCTGCTCTCTGTAATTCATATATAGTCTGAACCTTTCCTTTTCCAAAGGTCTTTGTACCAATCAATAGTGCAGTCTTAGAATCCTGAAGAGCTCCTGCTGTTATCTCTGAGGCACTGGCACTGGATTCATTTACAAGAACTACAAGAGGAACGCTTTTATGAGTTGATCCATAAGTATTATACGCATTTATCTCATTTCTACTTTTCATATAAACAACTACTGAATTGGAAGGCATAAACTTACTGCAAACATCCAGAGCGGCAATAACATATCCACCACCATTATTTCTCAAATCAAGAATATATCCACGGGATCCTGCTTTTTCGAGTTCCTTCAAAGCCTCATCCAGCTCTTTATTTGTCTCTTCACCAAAAACACTTAATTTAATATATCCAATTTTACCATCTATTAAATTTGACTCTACACTGCTTATATGTATTTTATCTCTTACTATTTCAAAACGAAGAGGGTCAGAAATATTCTTTCTTTTTACCAGTAATTCCACTTTAGATCCTCTGCTTCCACGGAGTAAATTTACAGATTCATCAATAGAAAGTCCTTTTGTAGATATTCCATCAATTTTAATAATAATATCTCTATTTTTAATATCAGCTCTCTCTGCCGGCGTATTTTTAATTGTTTCCACGACAGTAAGCTGATTATCATTATCTTTATCAATCTCTATCAATATACCTATACCATAGAAATTCCCGCCCTTCAGGGACGAATTAAACCTTTCATACTCATCTTTATCAAAATAGATTGTATATGGATCATTCAATGCTTCTAAAAGACCACTTATAGCAGTTTTTATAATATAATCATGCCCCACCTTATCACCGTAATCTTCAAGGATTTGTGTGATATTTTTACGATAAGTATACATTTGCAAATCAATATTTTCTCCCTGTGGAAGAGCCGTCAATTTAACTGTATCAGAAGATAAAATACCCTGAAGAGCTTTCATAGAACTGAACAGTACAGCTCTTTGATCTACCTCTTCTACATACTGCTTCTTCGCCAGATAAAATATTTCATCCAGACTCGACAGTGAAAGGTATTTTTTATTTTCCTTTCCGTAAGATAAAATATTAACTTTAATTATAAAAAATTGCAGAAAAATTAGAAAAATTACAATTAATACACGAAGACGTTTATTAAAAAGCACACTATCCACTCCTATATTTCTATTAATACAATTATAATTCATTCTTATGAAAGGTTCAAGGTAAATTTCTGAAAGAAGCTGAATAATTCCTGAAATGAGATGACATAATAATAAATACAGGTATAAAAAAATCCATTTTTTTCATTAAAAAAGAAAGTTTTCTATTTATCTCATCCCAGCTATACCTGGAGGATATATGATATAAAATTAAAGATTTAACATTTGCTTCACAGGCTACGTTAAGGGCTTCTTCCAGTGTAGAATGAATATTATATTTTCTCTCTTGTCCATCAAGAAAACTGGCTTCATGCATAAGTATCTCAGCTCCACGAACATAATCAGTAGATACGGGCATAGAATCTCCTACATAACTCAAAATAATATGTTCATAATTTTCAGTAATCCAGGATTTCCCATATTCTTTTACCATTTTAACAATTGAAGACTGAGGATAATCTAAAAATTCCTTCTTCAATCTTGTTCTCTTTTCAATAAGATTATAACCAAGGGTAAGGTGTCCTCTGGAATGATCAGTAGGAAAGGTTCTCATAAACCTGTTTTGAACTTCCGTATCCAGAGTTATTTCAACATTACTTTCAAGAGTGTACCAGTTCAATTCATAGGTAAGATTATAGCAGCACTTTTTTATATAATCTTTTTGTAGCTCTATAAAATTATCACCTTTAGGGTAATATATAGTAATTGGTTTTGTCTTATCTCCCATGGCAGAATTCCTGCTTAGTATTACACCGGGAAGTCCGCCAATATGATCATAATGGCCATGACTGAGAAAAATTTTCTTAATACCGAATATCTTATTTCCAAGGCTGGTACTAACGCCTTCCCCGGCATCAAGAAGGAATTTTTCTGCCTTATAATAAAACCAGGTGGAATACATGGCCTTAGAATAACCTGTAAGATTATCTATTACATCATTTATAAGGCTCATAGGTCGTGAAAGGTGAAAGGTGAGACGTGAGAAGTGAAACGTGAAACGTGAGACGTAAAACGTATAATATTAGTACGTATTATACTTCACTTCTCACTTCTCACCTCTCACTTCTCACTTCTCACTTCTCACCATCTTTCTATGCCAGTTCCATGCAGTTTCTATTATGGCATATATATCCTCAAAAGCCGGTTCCCAGGAGAGTTCTTTTTTTGCTCTCTCTGAACTTGCTATTAAAACAGGGGGATCACCTGGTCTTCTGGTTATTTCCTCACAGGGTATCTTCTTTCCTGTTACCTTTTCTGCCACATGTATTATCTCTCTTACAGAATTACCTTTACCGGTACCAAGATTATAAATGCCACTTTCTCCCTGAGAAAACAATTTTTTAAGTGCCAGTACATGAGCTTCTGCAAGATCGAGTATATGTATATAATCTCTTATACATGTGCCATCTTCTGTTTCATAATCACTTCCATATATTTTTATATTATTCCTTATACCTGCTGCAGCATCAAGGACAAGAGGTATAAGATGGGTTTCCGGATTATGTCTTTCCCCAATCCTACTTTGTGGGTCAGCCCCTGCAGCATTAAAATATCTGAGAGATATATATTTCAGTCCATAAGCTCTGGCATAATCTTTTAATATATGCTCAAAGATCAATTTGGTTTCACCGTAGGTATTTATAGGGTTTGTAGGATGTTCTTCAGTTATGGGAATATGATGTGGATTACCGTAAGTAGCAGCACTGGATGAGAAAATAATGACTTTTACTCCCACTTCCAGCATAACCTTTAAAAGATTCAATCCGTTAACTACATTTTCACAATAATATTTCTGTGGATTTTCCATAGATTCTCCTACATAACATTTTGCAGCAAAATGTACAACTCCATCTATGGAATATCTGGAAAATGTATCTCGAAGACACGTTAGGTCTGCAAGATCTCCTTCTACAAAATCTCCCCCCAGAATACTGTCTCTGTAACCTTCAGAAAGATTATCATAGGTAATAGTATTATATCCCTTCTGAAGTAATAAGCTTACTGTATGAGACCCTATATAACCTGCCCCTCCTGTTACAAGTATGTTTTTCAGATTACTCCTCCTCCATTCATAATTGAAAATTCCCGAAGAGATTGTAATTTTATTTCTCTATGGGTATATTTAATATTATTTATATATTCAGATGAAAAATTCTCTTTTAAATATCTGGAATATTCATTAATAAAATCACAGATGGAAAGGCGAAGAGAATCAGCAATTCCCCAAATTTCCTTCCCTGAAAATTCCGAACAAACTATGGGAGAAAATACTTCTTCATAATTCTTTTTAAATATTTCTGTTTCCTCTATATCAGATCTTCCATAAGAATAATTACAGATTATTGAATACTCTTCATCAATCTCCATACTGTACTCATCTCTTTTTTCCCACAGATCAGTTCCGGGGTGAACCCCTAAGCGAAACATACTTATATTTTTCGTATAACGAAACACTTCCTGAAAAGTTTCCTTGAAAAACTGCAAATTATCTCCTGGAAGACCATAAATTAAATCTATAGTAAAAGGCCTCATCATAAAAGAGAGTCTGGCAAATTCTTCTTTTGTAATAACTTTTCTATTTATATTTCTCATGGCTATGGGATTAAGGCTCTGTACACCTATCTCTGTGTATATACCGGGAGAAGCATTTAAAACATTTATTAATTCTTCATCCATAAAATGTATGGATTGAAACATTGTCACAAGAGTACCTTTATTATTTTTGTTTATAAAATTTATAATATGGAGAGCTCTTTCCTTATCAAAATTAATAGCAGAATCAACAAACATACAAAAACTGACTTTCTTATCCAGAAGATACAGAAGTTCTTTTTTCACTCTCTCTAAAGAAAAAAAACGGAGTTTTGTCATACCCCAGTGACAGTAGGCACATTTAAATATACACCCCCGGGAAGTTTCTACAGGATATACACATCCTTTCCTGATGGAATACAAACCGCCAAGATAGACAGATGGAATAGAATCAAGATCCATAAGTAAAGCCCTATGAGTTGTGGAAATAATCTCATTATTTACTCTGAAGGTAATACCTGTAATCTCATGTAGAGTCTTATAACCATATAGAAAATATCTTAAAAGTTCGGCAAAAGTCTCCTCACCATCGCCTCTGACTATTATATCAAGATAAAGCTTTTCACGAAGCAGTTCTTCAGGTCTATAGATAACCTGAGGCCCACCCAGTATTATTTTTACAGAAGGAAAAATCTCCTTTATCTCACAGGATAAAGATAAAACACGTTTTATATTCCATATATAACAGCCAAAACCGATAATATCTACTCTTCTTTCTTTTATAAATCCTATTATCTCTTTTTTCTGTTCTTCCAGGATATCTGAGGGCACACGATTATTATAATATTTTACAGAAATTTTAATATCTTTAAGGGAAGGATCTTTATCTACGTAAGATTTCAAATAATAAAGTCCACAGGCAGAATATTCAAGATATATATGTTCTGCAGCAAATGTAATAAGTAATATTTCCATTTGTAAACCATCCTGGATTACTCTTTGTCTGTATTTATACCTACAATATATCACTTAAAAACAATAAAAGTAAAGACCTTTTAAAAGTTAATAAAACTAACTATAATTAATATTAGCTCAGGAAGGAGAAATATTTTATCCATAGAATTAATTTCTGAACTCTGATTATCAGGGAGTGATAGTTATTTACCGAAAATATAGTATTGAAAAATCACTCATATTATTATTTTTTTTTATTTTATTAAGTATAAATATCTCCTATAGTAAAACTCCAGAAAAAAAAGACTTTTCTCTCTCTTACCTTCTGAATGTAACAGATGAACACGGAAAATATACAGTCCATGTCTATGAATATAAAAGTAAAGACACTTATTACAGAAGAGATGACTGGGAAAGTGAAAATAAAGGCAATGTAAGTTATATTATAATCAAAGAAAATAATGTATCTTCTTATTTAATAATTCATGATATGAAAAAAATTTATTCTCTTTCCCGTGGAACAGGAGTAAATACAATTCTGGAAGAATCCTGGATTGGAGATTTACATTTAAAGCTAATTGAAAAAGAAAAACTTCCTCCAGAAAAATATGAAGGTTATATGTGTAAAAAAACCAGATATATAAATAAAGAAACAGAAGAAAGCTGTACTATGTGGTTTTCATATGAACTTAAAAGATATTTAAAAGTAGAATCATCCCTGTCAGGTTTTATCTTCAATCTGGAAATGAAGGAGATAAATACAAAACCCCTGGATACTAAAATATTTAAATTACCTGAAGGTTATGAGATCATTCCTGTAGACCCGAAACAGACAGAGTTCTTTCCTGACACTAAAGGAGACTTATGACAAAAGAAGCTTTAAAATATCCAGCCTTATTTTTATTCATAGTTTTTACCATATTTATACATTATATAGCAAAAAGTCCGAATCTTTCAGAACCTGAGCTGGCTTCTTCAGGCAATCAAACTGTATCATCAGATGTGGGTAAAATAGCACCGGATTTCAGGATGGAAAACTTATCTGGTGGACAGATGTCGATTGCCGAATTCACAGGGAAAAAATCGGTTATACTCTATTTCTGGAGCTGTTCTATTCCTCTCTGTGATGAAAGCCTTTCTGAACTGGAAGAATTCTATAATAAAAACAGTGAAAAAGTTGAAATACTTGCAGTAAACGTGGGAGATCTAAGATTTGAACTGGAAAAATTCCTGAAAAATAAAAATTATAAAATTAATATCCTTTTTGACTCAAACGGTATGGGTACACTGAGCTATGAAATAACAGAACCAACTCTCATACTGATAGATAAAAATAATACTATAACATATATATATAAACAGAATAAGAAAGATGAAAGATTAAAAAATATTCTTGAGGAAGTTATACTTCCTCTATTGAAGTAATATGAAACTGGCTATAGAAACTGACAATCTCACTAAAACCTATGGAAATCCAAAAAACCTGGATTCAGTCAAAGCTGTACAGGGCCTTACTATGGAGGTTCCTTCTGGAGCAGTATTTGGTTTCCTCGGACCAAATGGAGCAGGAAAAACTACTACTATATACCTGCTTTTAGGCATTTTAAAACCTACATCCGGTAAAGGAAAATTACTGGGGAGACCCCTTGGAGACCCCAGGGGCAAGGGAAAACTCGGGTTTTTGCCGGAATCGGTTAATCTTCATTTACATCATACAGGCATATCATTGTTGAATTATTACGGAGAACTTTTAAACATTAACCCGGTAAGAAGGAAAGAAAGAATTCATGAGGTTCTGGAACAGGTAGGACTTAAAGAATCAGGGAATAAGTTCATAACAACATATTCTAAAGGTATGGTTCAAAGACTTGGTATTGCACAGGCACTCCTTAATGAGCCTGATTTACTCATTCTGGATGAACCCACAGCAAATCTTGATCCCATAGGAAGAAAAGAAGTAAAGGATCTCCTTATAAATATAAGGGAAGCAGGAAAAACTATATTTATAAGTTCTCACATACTTTCTGATGTAGAATCACTATGTGATAGAGTCTGTATACTCAAAGGAGGAAAAATAATCAGAGCAGGTACTATGGAGGAATTAAACACAAATAAGGGAGTAATTGAAATTCGCACAAAAAATCTTCCTGAGGAAGCAGGTCAGAAAATCACAGGTCTCGGAGCTGAAATAGAAACAAAATCAGATGAAAATCTGATTTTAATAAAGAATAAAGAACAGGAATTTGGGATTATAGAAATAATAAGACAGTTCGAATGTCCTTTAATCTCCATTTCAGAACAAAAAAACACACTGGAAGAAATCTTTTATACAGCAGTAAAAGGAGAAAATCCGTGACACCAGTTATAGCTATAAGTAAAGATACCATAAGAGAAATGACAAAAAGAAAATTGATCCTGGCAATAGTCATAGCAGGAATACTAACTGCCATACTCTTTCTGATATTCAGCGGGATTGTAGGAATAATTTCTCAAAAACTGGTCCACTCTATGTTACAGGGAAGATCGGTTTCCCAGGAAGAAATAAAAATATTGACACAGGAAGTTAATCAGAAGGGTTTTGGTACACTGGTAACATTTTTCTCCATAGCTATAGATCTACTGGGCATATTTCTTGTTCTTCTTACTTTTTCCACTTTCCTTCCCACTGAAATAGACCGAGGAACAATAAAACTGATAATATCAAAACCTGTCAGTAGATTAGAGGTAGTACTGGGGAAATTTTTAGCCGGTACAATAGTATTACTAAGTTATAGTATTCTAATGGGAGTTATGTTGATATTAGGCAGTATATACTTAAATGGCAAGGTCGATTACTCTGATATTTATGGATGTATTTTGATGTTTTGTAAATTACTTATGATGGGTTCTATTACTATGGCTATGTCTATGATGATGAGACCAATTCTTGCATCAGTAGTAACTTTTTTCCTCTCAGGGGATATCTTTGTCTGGGTTGCAACAATATTTTACTCTTCAAAACCTCTCTATTATATCTTTGTGGCACTTTATTATATACTCCCTTCTTATTCCATTTTCGAAGTCCACAATATAAAAAATCTCTTTTTAAGTCTTTTTGTGAAAATACCCCCTCTAACATCGGGAGATATATTTTATAAAGCAGGTTATTCTATGGATATTATATTAATAATGCTGGCTATTACTGTAATATTATTTAACAAAAAAGACTTAATACAGTAAAATTCAGGAATAAAATAATGAATTTATGGGTATAATATTAAATATCAGGTTCATAATTACAAAAAACAGAGTAGCTTGGGGAGTAATGACTATGGTAAAAGATACAAATTTATATACAATTATGGAGTTGCCAATTTATGCATCTCTGGACGATATACATGAAGCATATAGAAAACTGGCAAAAGAATATCATCCAGATCTTAAAGGGAAAGACCTGGAAGATAAAATGATTAATATTAACAATGCCTACAGGATATTAAAATCCAATGAAAGCAGAGATGAATACAATTTCAATGAACTTCTTCCTCTAAAAAAACTTCCCCAGGAACTGTATGAAAAATTGCCTACAAAGATTACACCGAGAAAAAACAGGCCCTTAATGCAGACTGTTATAAAAAAGATTACAGGTAAACCAACTCTTTATACTATGACTGCTCTGGCAATAAGATTTAAAACAGCCATAATGTATACAAAGTCAACAAATCCTGTTCATCAAGAAATGGCAATAGAAGAATTAAAAAAAGCTCTGAAGCTTGATCCGAACCATACAGACAGTCTATATAATCTTGGTGTACTTTATTGTCGTAAAGGTGAGTTAACAGTTGGTCTCTCTTATTTTAAAAAATTTATAAGTATAGAAAAAGATGAAAAGGTAGCAGGTATAATAAGATATCTGGAAGAAAAGATAAAAAATAATAAAGACAGAAGAGAAACTCAGAAACTGAAATTAAATGAAATAGCAGAAAAAGAAAAATTGTCAGTAAACTAATATTTTCATTAAGAATATATAATTAGTAAAACATGATAAAATTCTTAGTACCGCAACAGGTAAAAAAGTATCCAAAAACATATCGGAAGTTCGACAAGTAAAGGTCAAAAATGAGGGGTTAAAGTGTCATAAATCCTTTAGATATGCGGGTGCCATTTTTTTTGGGCCAAATTTCCACGTGTCACGTCTATATAATAATACTTGACAAA
>JAKJGF010000111.1 GCA_022704525.1 Bacillota bacterium
TTTCTGAGATTTCCTCTTTAATTTTTTTCTGGTTCCTTCTTGGCTTAATTCTGGCAATACAGATAAAAGGTAAAGTACAGGTAAAAATTTATCCTATTAAAACAAAGACCGGTGTAAAGTGGCTTTTAATCTTATTTTTAAGTTCTCTTTTTTTATTTCACCTATGGCAAAATATCAATACTCTTCTGGCAAGCCATCATATTTATCTTGCTAAAGAAGCAAAGGGAAAAAATAACTTGAAGGAATCTATCTATCATATTTCCGAAGCTCTGAAAAGAAAGCCTCAAAATTCAGATTACTGGCTTACTATGGCAAAAACTCTGGAGAGTGCTATAAGTGAAACATCGCAGAATAAAGAAATTCTTTTAAATACAATATTTACTTACAGAACTTCTATAAAAGTAAATCCCCTTGATCCCTATCCTCATGCAGATCTCGGCCGGCTCTATTCTATTTATTCTAATATTCTTGGGCCTGAATATCTTAATAAGAGTATAGAAGAGTATGAAAGATCACTGGCTATTGATCCATATAATATATTTTTCCTTAATGATCTGGCTACAACTTATAACCGGCAGGGAAAATATCATCAGGCTATTCAATATTACGAAAAATCACTTCAGATCTATGAAGGACCCAATACCTACAATATGCTCGGAAGAACCCTCATGGATATGGGAAAAATTGAAGAAGCAGAAATGAATTTAAAAAGAGCTATAAAGTTAGACCCTTCGTCAGGTGATGCATATTTTAACCTGGCCTATATATATATACAAAAAAACAAAACATCTCTGGCCTTTGATATGATAGATAAAGCATTCTATCTTAAACCTACTGATAAAGAAATAGGCCGGTTATGGCGGCAGCTGGCTAAAGAGGTGAGACGTAAAAGGTGAGACGTGATGCGTGATGCGTAAACTATTATTATAGTAATTCACTCTTCACTTCTCAATTCTTCGGCTTAACAGAACTTTTAACAACAAATCTTTCTGTTCCTGTATTATCATTTCCTGTAGCTGAGAATGATACATTGGCACCCTTACTTTTTCGAAGATTTTCCTGAAAGGCTATTTCTATCTTAACTATAGAATCAACATCATTGTGTATAAATTTTGCACTTGAAACCCTATGGCATATTTTTTTTATACTCTCTCCATGTGTTACTTCTTCTACGGTTAAAGTTTTATTCAATTTGCTGTTTATGCCTTCCAGTAAAGTAGCTGCAGTTCTATCATATGATATATAATCAGGTTTGGTATTATGAGGTATATACCTTCTGTAAAGTATGCTGGTATTATAATCTTTATCACTTTCATCTTTAAGGACAAAATAAAGGACATATCCCTGCCAGTAAATATCACCGGTAGTCGGATCATTATGAAAGAGTCCATTGGCAATGGGAGTCTCAAAACAAATATATGAATTGGGATCATTTGGATCATTAACACTTATAGCAACAGCATTGGAATTTGCAAGTTCAGTCATAAGTCTTTTCAAAACCATTTCACCTGTGCTCTGTATATCTGATCTAACCTCACCTATTTTCCAGTTTTTCAATCCCACATCCATAGTTGCATAAAAAGCAAAAAGAAATAAAAAAAATATAACCATAACAATACATATTTCAAGAAGAGTTAAACCTGCCCTGAGAAATCGCATTTAAATCTTTCCTCTCAGTCTTTAGTTACTAAAGTAGTTATTTGAGTTTTCCTCTGTACACCTGATATGGGATCTATACCATAAATTGCAACAGTTATATACTTAACCTCTGCTAAAGCCCCTCCTGAAGAAGGTATATAATCTTCCAGAAGAATATTAAAAGTAAAATCCCCTGTTTTACCTATATTCTCAGTTCCATGAATTTTAACAGGTATTGTAAGCTTATTCCATATCTTAATAGTAGAAGGTGTAAAGCTATCTGTTGACTCAATATTATCTACTATATACAGGGCCAGATCTGTATTTGGATCCTGATATTTTGCTAAAAGGTTTCTAACCTCAGATATTTTTTTTTCTGCAACATTTGTAGCCGTAAGAGCATAACGTCCTTTTTTTATAGCATTAATGCCATGAACAAAAACACCCAGTACAGTTATTATAACAAGCCCCATAATAGCTACGGATAAAACAGTCTCTATTAAAGTAAAACCTCTAACTTTAATCATTTTAGACTTACATCTTTCAGTACAGTATTTATAAACCTTATCTGTATATTAATTGTTAACAATTTATATATTTCTTTCAATTATTATAACATGTACCTAATATTAGAACAACCTTCTAAATCAAAAAAATAAGCACTATTAAGGAAAATAATTCAGTTTATATTCATTTTTTATTCTTATCTGTTCCTGTATATATTCTTCAAGCTTCTGGTTAATAATAAGTTTTTTATTTGCTTCATATGCTTTTTCTATACCACTAAAAATTTTTTCTTTTTCTTCTTTTCTAAAATATTCATACAAGCACGACAGGGCTTCATTCCATTCTTTAATACCTTCTCTAAACATTTTATCACCGACAAAACTTTCCAGAGCCCATCCATCTATAAAGGCATAATCTATTTCATAAGTATCTTTACTTTCATCTATAATTTCTCTCATTTCCTCCAGTACATTTATAAATTCTTCTTCATCAATTTCATCTCTTAGTAAACTAAGAGCTGTTTCTTTTACAAGAAGATAGTTGGTAGTTAAAATATCTTCTTCAGATATATTTGATACAATAGTCTTTACAAGCTCTTCTTCTTCATCTATTTCCTGAAAAGGTTGAAATATCTGTTTTTGAAGTAAAATAAGTTCTCTATTTAAATCTTCAAGATCTCCCAGAAATAAACTCAAATCTTCAAGATTTTTAACATCAGTCTGATGCATATAAGAAAGTGTATCCAGAATATCTTCCAGAATTTTAGAATAAAGTTTTCTATCCTGGTCTGAAGATACTTCATCTGCATCACGGGTTATATCCATATAAGAGTAACCGTTCTCCATCATACTGACTAATCCCAGAATATTTTCATTTTCATCATCCTCAGATATAGGTCCGGCATCTATATCCTTTTTAATATTAAGAATTTCCTGAGATGTACGCTCCAGGATTACTTTGAATTCATAAAAGTCTGCATAACCGGACAGATAACTCCTGGCAAGTGCAAAAAAATCATATAAAGGTGAGCTTTTTATATCTATGGGAGATAGAACCTCTGCAGGTTGTTCAACAGGCAGTCTGGACTTCATGCCTGGATGTAATTCAAACTCAGGTTTAGATAAAATAAAATCTTCTGGACCCTTACTCTGCAGATGGGATTCAATTTTTGTTGATAATTTTTCTGTTAAAGAAATATCTGAGGATATAGATTTTTTTAATATATCCGAATGAATATCGGAACACTCTTTTTCTGTTTTACTGCTGTGAACAGTACCTTCAGGTGATGTATGAGGAGTAAATTCATCTTTAAGAGCATCCTGAAGTTCCATCCAATTGTCAAGTTCAGTCTTAAAGGATTCATCGTCAATTATATCATCTTCATCAATAATAATACGAATATCATCCAGAACTTCCAGTGACTGCACTAAGAGATCTCTGGTTTTTTGATTATTGGAATAAAGTTCTTCCATTTCCAGAAGTTCATCTTCCACTGCCTCAAGTTTATCAAGGATGATATATTTATTCATTTCTCCCCGGGAAAATCTTTTAATATCTTTAACCATATTCATTAATTCAGAAGGTCTGGCCGTATGTTGAGTGGGTAACCTGTCCTTCATACCGGGATGAGATTCAAAAGAGGGACTTGATAGCATAAATTCTGGTTTATCTTTAATATTTATCTGATCTTCAGGTTTTTTATAATATTCCTCCTCAAATTTTAGTAATTTTTTCATTTCTAAAATAAAGACATCTCTATCAAGATCAGGTTCATCAATGACAAAACGAATATTATCCAGGGATTCCAGGGCTTTTAATATAATATTTCTCAGTCTTTCATCTCTCACTTCTTCTTCCATATCTAAAAGGTTTTCTTCTGTAAGAGCCACTTTATCAAGAAACACATCAGAAGATATTTGCTTTCTCAGAAAAGAATCCATATAATTAATAATATTATTAAGTTTCATAAATTAAAGTCCCCTGTATTTTTCTGAAATATATTTCATCTTTAAGATTGTAGTTAATATGAAGAAAAGAGTCAAGAGGAAAAGTGAAACGTCATGTGTGATGCGTGATGCGTAACGTATATATATATTATAGTACTCACTCTCCACCCTCCACCTTTCACGTCTATTCATAAAGATACAAAAAAATTTCAAAATAATCTATTTACTTTTCTAACAATTGTAGGTATATATTTTTCAGGAATATTATTATTATCTCAAGGGAGGGAGCTAAATATGGCAGTCTCCTCTATTGGCAGTAAAAAAAGCAACTCTACAAAGACAAGCAGTCAAAAACCCAAAACCCATTCTCAGAAGACACAGAAGACTGGTAAAACTACACCAAAGGCCGAAAAAAAACCAGTCAAAAAGACTGAGGCAGCAGAAAACGAAAAAATAACACCAGCTAAACCGGGTAAAGACCCTGAAAAATCTCAGGCTCTTGTGGAATCCCAGTCAAATGCTTCCAGGAAGATTACAGGAAAAAAAGTCTCAAGGAAAGGGTTAGACAAAACCGAAGCAGGGAAAGAACAAAAAAAGACTGAAAAAATTAAAGGAGAAGTCTCTGGAAAAGCAGAGAAAAGTAAGGAAGTTGGTACAAAAGAAATAACAAAGACCGGAAATACTGAAGAGATAAAAGAGTCAAAAGGAAGTCTCACAGCAAATGCAGAAGGTAAAGCTTCCTATGAATATGAAAACAGTAAAGACAGATACAAATCAGCAGCTGAAATATCAGGAAGTGCAGAATTAGAAGCAAAGGCAAAAACCAGTAGAAGCATCAAGAGTGACCATATGGAAGCAACAGGTACCCTTGATGCCAGTGCAAGTACTAAAGTAGAAGGCGGTATAAAATCAGATACTGAGATCAGTAAAGATAGACTACTCATGGAAAGAAGTGCAAAAGCAAAGGCTGTAGCCGATGCATCAGTAGGGGCTTCAGGAGAAATAAAAACAGATCATGGAAGTGCAAAAGGAGAAGTCAGAGGCGGACTGAATGCCATGGCAGAGGCGGAAATATCCAGAGATGGTGTAGATCTTGGCTTCAGAGCAGGAGCAAAAGCAGAGGCAGTAGCCTACGGTCAGGCTTCAGGAGAAGTTAAAACCAAAGCCGGCAGTGGTCTTAATGCTGAGGTTCAAGTTGGTGCAGGACCTTCTGCAGGTGCAGTAATTGGTGGAGGTCTTAAAGCTGACAAAGAAGGTATTCATGCTGAACTTGAACTGGGTGGATACCTGGGAATCGGCGGAGCCGATGTGAAACTTGGAGCAGATCTCAAATATGAAGATGTAAAGAATAATGCTGCCACCATAGGAGCAGGAGTTATAGGCGGACCTGCAGGAGTAGCTGCAGCAATGGCAATGAAAAATGCTCCTGAAATTGCAAAAGCAACAAATAAGGGAATTGATACAGTCCAGGGAGTGGGCAATAAGGCTGTGGATGGAGTACAGAACCTGGGTAATCGTGCAGTTGATGGTGCACAGAATGCAATTAACAGCGGACTTGATAAAACCAGAGGAGTCCTTGGCAATACTGTAGTTGACGGCACTAAAGCAGTGGTTAATACTGTCATAGATGGTGCTCAGACTGCTGGTAATGCAGTAATTGATGGTGTTCAGACTGCTGGTAATGCAGTAATTGACGGAGGTCAGAAAGTTCTTACCGCTGCAGGTGATGGTGCAAAGGTAGCCTATGATGCAGCTAATAACATAATAGGCGGAACAGCCAGTGCAATAGGCGGTGCAGCGAAGAAGGCCTGGGGCTGGTTGTGGGGCTAATTTTTTATATATAAATAATCAGCTGTCAGCATAATCTGATAGCTGATAGCTGATTATTTTTAAAGAGACAGATAGGGCAAGGATCTGGATAAATTATTATTAGCTTTCAGCTTTTCCTTAATCTGATTGCTGATTGCTGACTGCTTAATAATTTGTTATTATCAATTCCTTTATATTCCCTCTTTTTGCAGGATTACTGTTAATCGCTCTCCTTGCATCCACTCTGTAGATATGATACCCTTCATATAATTTATCAAAAAAATCATTTTCCCTGTCTTCATTTTTCGGATCAGAATTACTTAACATCAACTTTGCCCCTTTTCTATCCAGTTCTCTATAGAGCGATGCAAGTCTTATCTGTTCCTTATCGTCAAAGATATACTTACTGTAAGAAGTAAAACTCGCTGTTTCACTGATAGGTTTATAAGGTGGATCAAAATAGACAAAAGAATTAGCTGACACTTTCGTTTTTACTTTACTAAAATCAGCCCTTTCTATATCAGCTTTCTTCAGCAAAAAAGAAACCCTTTTCAGATTTTCGTCATCCAGGATTTTAGGGTTTTTATATCGTCCGAAGGGAACATTAAATTCTCCCTCTCTGTTTACTCTGAAAAGTCCGTTATAACAGGTTCTATTTAAAAAAATCAGCTGACCTGCTCGCTTTACCCATAAGGGAGAAGGTCTTCTGTAATTTACTTTATGTCTCTTTAAGTTATATTCTTCCCTGACTTCATAATAAAATATTTTTCTATCATTTTCATTTAGTCTCTTATATTTTTTATCATATTCCATAAGTATTTCTATAAGTCTATCAAGATCTCTCTGAATTACTTTATATGTGAGAATAAGCTCTTTATTTATATCGTAAAGGCAGGCATATCTTAAAGAATACTTCTGAGCTATATAAAAAAATACTGCCCCTCCACCTGCAAAAGGTTCCAAATATAACTCAAATTTTCCCTCTTTAAGTTCAGAGGGAAAATAAGCTTCAAATCTGGAAAGAAGTTGTGATTTTCCTCCTGCCCATTTAAGAAAAGGTTTTGCCTTAATTTTTGACATAATATTCCCTTTTAGATTATAATTTTACTTTTTAATTTCAAGCCTTCAGATATATTTCCTCCCTGCTAAAGGCAGATAAAAAGAAAAAGGATAATATTATTGAAATAAACAGATTATAAAGAATAAACTGTTGACTTTATTATGGATTATTATAAAAATAACTATACAATAAGTTTGATTATATGGTTGTGTTATGTTATAATTTCCAGGCCAGGTTAGATAGAAAATTCTTATTCATCTATAATTTAAATGCATAGGAATTTTCATTATAGCTAACTTATTAGTTTCAGTAAAAATAAACGTATTATGTTGAAAGCTATCAGCAGTCAGCTTTCAGCAATCAGCTCAAAAAATAAAGCTAAAAGCTGAGGGTTGAGGGCTGAAAGCTAATAATAATTTATAAAGGGTGGGTAAAATGAAAAAAGTTTATGTCGCTATGAGTGCAGACCTGATACATCCCGGACATTTGAATATTATAAATGCTGCTACTAACTATGGAGAAGTCATAATAGGATTACTTACTGATAAAGCTATAGCAAGCTACAAGCGTCTACCTTACCTGAGTTATGAGCAAAGAAAAATTATAATGGAAAATATAAAACATGTAAAAGAAGTTGTACCACAGGAAACTCTTGATTATGCCCCCAATTTATTAAAACTCAGACCTGATTATGTTGTTCACGGAGATGACTGGAAAAGTGGTATTCAGAAAGAAACAAGAGCAAAGGTTATAGAAGTACTGAAGGAGTGGGGTGGACAACTTATAGAGATACCATACACAAAAGGCATATCCTCGACATATCTGAATGCAACAGTACGTTCCTGTGGCACTACTAATGAAATTAGAATAAAAATGTTGAGGAGATTACTTGATGCCAAAAAAATTGTAAGATTTCTGGAAGCTCATAATGGACTTACAGGACTTATTATAGAAAATACAAAAATAGTAAAAGATGAAAAATCAATTGAATTTGATGGAATATGGCTGAGTAGTTTGACTGATTCTACAGCAAAGGGAAAACCTGACATAGAATGTATTGATCTTACATCCCGCCTTCAGACTATAAATGAAATAATGGAAGTCACAACAAAACCTATAATATTTGATGGTGATACAGGAGGTAGATCTGAACATTTTGTCTTTACTGTAAAGACTCTTGAAAGAGTTGGTGTTTCTGCCGTAATTATTGAAGACAAAGTGGGATTAAAAATGAATTCACTTTTCGGTACAGATATGCCTCAGGAACAGGATACAATTGAAAATTTTTCTCATAAAATATCCCATGCCAAGAATGCTCTGGTAACAGAAGATTTTATGATTATTGCAAGAATTGAAAGCCTCATAATGAATAAAAGTATTGATGACGCTATTGAAAGAGCACAGGCTTATATAAAGGCTGGAGCAGATGGTATAATGATTCATAGCAAACAAAAAGAGCCTTCAGAAATATTTGCTTTTTGCAGAGAATATAAAAAAATTAATTACAGAGTTCCTCTAATTGTTGTTCCAAGTACATATTCTATAGTAACAGAAGAAGAACTTATAGAAGCAGGGGTCAATCTTGTCATATATGGGAACCATCTCTTAAGAAGTGCATATCCTGCAATGATTAAAACTGCCACATCAATATTGGAATATGGTAGATCCTATGAAGCTTCAAAATACTGCATAGATATCAATGAAATTATAAGATTAATCCCATTTAATTAGCATTTATGATAATATGAATATAAGAGATGAAATTTACTATATATACAATTTTTTTGGGGAAGTGAAAGACCTGTATATTACCTTAATACTTTCTTTATAGTTTCTATCATATTCTTTATAGTAATTGGCTTATTTAATATTTCTTTTATGCCAGAAGACCTGATTTTTTCCAGTGGAATGGTTTTCTCAAAACCTGTGCTCAGAATTACAGGTATAGAAGGATTAATTTTTAACAATTCTTCAGTAAGATCCAGGCCTGTCATATGGGGCATAATGAAATCCGTGATAACAAGATCAAATTTCTCCGGAGTCATACTGAAAATTTCAAGTGCCTCTTTACTGCTGGTTGAAACTGTAACTTTACATCCGAGTACTGCAAGTATCTCCTTACCTATATGAACAATATTTTCTTCATCATCTACAAATAATATCTTCAATTTAAAGGGCTCATATTGAGATAACTCTATAGTTTCTAAGTTATTTACTATTTTTTTAGCAGATGGTATAAATACATAAAATTCGGAACCCTTTCCTGATGCACTATGTACCTGAATTGTTCCACCGTGGCTCTTTACAATACCATGAACCACAGAAAGACCGAGGCCAGTACCTTCTCCCTGGGGTTTGGTACTGAAGAAGGGATCAAAAATTTTATCTATAATTTCAAGTGGTATACCACTACCTGTATCTTTTACAATTAAATTTATGTAAGATCCTGATTTGAGATCATCAACCTGTGTCTCTTCGACTATTTCTACCTCTGTAAGATTTATTTCAAGAATACCTCCTTTTTCTTTCATAGAATGAGCAGCATTTGTACAGAGGTTCATTATTATCTGATAAAGCTGAGTGGAATCTCCCAGTATTATATCCGAGGTGACACTTATATTTTCTCTGATTTCAATAGTAGAAGGCAGGGTAGCCCTCATAAGTTTAATTACTTCTTTAATTATTGGCCTGACTTCAATAATTTGTTTTTCCTGTTCACTCTGGCGGCTGAAGGTAAGTATCTGTTTTGTCAGATCAGTTGCCCTTCTGCAAGCAATAAGTATTCTTTCTAAATTATCGGTTAAACCCGGATTCCCTTTACCATATAAGATAAGGCAAATCTCCGTATGACCTATTATAGCAGTAAGTATATTATTAAAATCATGGGCAATACCACCTGCAAGTGTACCTATAGCTTCCAGTTTCTGTACCTGTCGTAACTGTTTTTCCATCAGGAACAGTTCTTCCTCAGCTTTTTTTCTCTCCGTAATGTCTACGAGAGAAATCACTGTACCACCTTTCTTGCCTGCCAGAGGTGTTACATTTAATAAAAACCATACCTTTCTCGAAGGCAGAGTGCACTGGTATTCACAGGAAAAATATTTATGTGTACCTTCTAATACGTCACGGATACCATCCAGAACCTCGGCTTTTTTTATAGATAATTCTCCTGTTTCATCCGCCCAGATTGTGACATAACTCTTTCCCATATCAGATACACAGTCTTTTTTATCATTTCTTTCTCTGGAGAATTTTTCCCAGGACTCATTTACAGAAGTAATTATTCCTCTTCTATTCAGCACAGCAATCTGAGCTGTTATAGAACTCATAATTGATTTATTTAATTCTTCCTGTGAATCTTCAAAGGCCCGAAGCATTTCATTTATAGATTTTGCAAGAATTGTTAATTCATCCTGTCCGGCAAGAGAAATCCTTTCTTTCAAATCACCTGTTTTACTTATAGTATTCAGCATAGAACTGAGATTAATTAAACGTGACAATATAAATTTATCCATAAATATTAAGGTAATAAGGCTTACTATTACTCCTATAAAAAGAAAAGATAAGAGAAAATATCTTATACTTTTCTGACCATATTTGTAAATATCTCTATTTATATCTACCTTTAATACAAGAACAGGTTTTTTATATATGTCATATAAAATAATATATCCTGAAATAACTTTTTCATTTAATGTCTGAATAGTAACTATTTCTTTTCTGGCCAGATTTTTCAGCACTTCTTCAGGAACTTCCGGATCCTTGAGAAGAAATAAACTGAGATTCAAATGAACTTCCTTGCATATATTTTTTATCTCTTTATCAGTTAAAAAGCGTCCTATAATTACAGAGCCTCTTATAGGCCCTTTATAGTCAGTAGTTAGAATGGGTCTTGATGTGACAGCTAGCGGTCCTTCTTTAAGAAGAATAATTCCTTTTATACTGCTTTCAATATCTTTATGTTCTGTAAGGCATCTGTTATTTGCAATTAAATCTCTAAAAAAGCTTTCTTTATCAGATATTTCTCTGTTATTTTCCAGATCAAAGTATTTTCCATATACAAATTCCCCTGAGGAATTTGTATAAATTCTTATATTAATTCTTTCCCGAATAAAAGGTCCATCTGTAAGATTTTCTCTGATATATTCTTCATTTCTATCCTGAATAAACTTGCAGGTCTCATCCCATGGAACCCATTCAAAAAGAGCTGTATCTAAAGAAGAATATACTCTTTCCATAGTATTCATAGCTCTAATTAAATTTTCTCTTGTATAATTTCTCTCCAGATTGGAAAAACTCTCCAACAATAGATATTTTGAAGTAATATAAAGAATTCCACTTAAAATTATAAATGTTATGACTATTATAAAAAGTATTTTTTTACGGAGATTCATTTTTTTACCTCTCTGGTATTATAATCTATTATACTCTGCTAAATAAATGGAGTCAACTTCAAATACTTCCCAAACCCCTAATCTGAGATATTCAGTTATTTCTCCGGTAATGACAAAATACAAAAATAATGATATTATATGATAAAAAAGTGAGGGGTTTTCAATGCTTAAATTTTTAATATTTATCTCATTTCTATTATTAATATTAAAATCTCTTCCTGCCTTTGCTTCAGATGTAAAAATCGGTCTTATATATTCAAAGGATGAAGGGATAAAACTCCGTAAAGGTGAAGATAAGCTAAAAAATTATAGAGAAGCCATCCATATTGCCGGAGGAAGGGTTGTTGTTATTTCAGAAGACTATGATGAAGAATTTCTAAAGACCCAGTTAAGCCAGATAGAAGGTCTCTTACTTCCGGGAGGAGTGGATATAGATCCTGCCAATTATGGAGAAGAGGTGAATGGAACTTATGATGAAACAGATATAGACTTTGATAAATTTGAATTCAGAATTATAAAATACTGTCTGGAGAAAAAAATACCAGTTCTGGCCATCTGTCGTGGCCATCAATTAATTAATATTTATTTTGGAGGATCTCTTTATCAACACATACCTGCCCAGTATGAAAAAGAAAATAAGCTTACCCATCAGATGTTAGAGGATGGAAAAATAAAACCCCTCTTTCATTATATAACAATCGACAAATCCAGTCTCCTTTACGAATTACTCGGTGAAGAAAAAATCAGAGTCAATAGTACCCATCATCAGGCAATAAAAAAACTTGCCGCCAACTTTAAAATAAGCGCTATTGCTGAAGATGGAATTATAGAGGCTATTGAATGGACAAAAGAAAGTAAAATTCTTTCGATTCAATTTCATCCGGAAAGACTTATTCTGGAAGATCCAAGGTTTGATGCCCTTTTTAAATGGCTTATCAGGGAAGCGGTAAAGTGGAAAGATAATAATTCCATTCACTAAATACCGCAACAGGCAAGTTAGTATCCATCTCACAAGTCTGTCCCTGTCCGGGCTCTTACGCAAAATCTATGATCCTGTTACAATGAAATCTGTTATTACAGAATATACAGTTTTGTATTTATTTAAGTTATAATTTTCTCCTTTGACGGCATATCTTTTGCTCCAGAGCCCGGACAGGGACAGGTGTATATGTTTTTTGGATACTTTTTTACCTGTTGCAGTACTGAATACCGCTCCAGATAAAAGACCATCCAAAAAACTTTAAATATATAAACCTGTCTCTGTCCGAACTCTGGATATCACCTGTCACTATAAAGAAACATATTGCCTATTTCATTCACATTTCCTGCACCAATAGTAAATACTACCGTATCAGAACCGGCATTTTTATTAAGATATTCTATAATCTCCTGAAAGGTGGGAAGATAAACTACGAACTTATGACGTTTCTCTATCTCATCTGCCAGTTTTGCCGAGGTAATCTTTTCCACGTCTACTCTGTCATCTCTTGCATAAAATATATCAGGCAGTATTATAAAATCAGCATCTATAAACGATTCTGCAAAATCCTGTAGCATCATTCTAGTTCTGCTGTGCTGATGGGGCTGGAATATAGCCCATATCTTTTTATCAGGATATCTCTCTCTTGCTGCCCTTAATAATGATTTTACCTCTGTAGGATGATGGGCATAATCATCAATTATTATTACTCCATTCTTTTCGCCACGTAAATGAAATCTTCTTGCAACACCGGTAAATTCTCCTAAAGTTTCCCTGATTAAATCCATATCAACTCCAGCCCACTGAGTAACAGCTATAGCAGCAAGAGCATTACTTATATTATACACTCCCGGTATTAGCAATCTAAATCTTCCATAATCTCTGTCATTATGTAAAACTTTAAATTGAGATATACCTTTATCAAAGGTTATATCTTTTGCCATCCAGTTTGCCTTATTAATCGCACTGTAACTTATACCTCTGTCTTTAAATTCTTCAAGTAGCTTACCTGTATAAAAATTATCAGCACAGGCTACAATAATACCTCTTTCAGTTGTAAGAGAAGCAAATTCCCTGAAAGCATGGACTATTTCATCAATGTCTTTATAATAATCAAGATGATCTTCTTCAATATTTGTCATTACTACCGATTCAGGGGCAAGGTTTAAAAAAGATCTGTCATATTCACAGGCTTCAGCTACAAAAAACTCTCCCTCACCGGGTGCAGAATTTCCCCCCAGTTGAGGTATATCTCCACCACATACAAAAGTAGGTTTAAGTCCGGCTCCTGTCAATATATAAGAAATCATAGCTGTCGTTGTCGTTTTTCCATGACAACCGCCTATAGCTATACCTCTTTTTTCTTTCATTAATTCTCCAAGCATCTGGGAATATTTCATTATCTTTATACCAAGTTTTTTTGTCTCTAATATCTCTTCATTATTATCTTTAATAGCGGCAGAACGTATAACTGTAGAAATTAAGGTGTCAATATTTGAAACGTTATGTCCTTTATAAAAAGTAACTCCCATTCCTATCAAACGTTCAATTTGCTCATTTATTTTAAGGTCTGAGCCGGAAACTTCATAGCCCCGTGCTAAAAGACACCTGGCAATGGCACTCATACCTATACCACCAATGCCAACCATATGTATTTTGTTTATCATCAATTTTGCCTCTTCTCTGTATTAATAAAAACAATAGCTAAAATCTATCTTAACATAAAAATGCGGAATAATAAAGGGTCTGTAGAGATATTATTATAGTTAGTTTCATAACAATCCATAATTTATTCATCGTGAAACGTGAAAAGTAAAACGATTATTATTTCTTCTTTTCACTTTTCACTTATTTATTTATGGCAAGTTATGAAATACACTATAGTCTGAATCCTGAATACTGACTTCTAAATTCATTGAATCTTCATAAAAATTTGCTTAACTCCTGTTGCAATATATTAAATATATATTATAATAAAAAAGGGAATTAAAAAAGGAATTAAATCTCAATAATATTGTAATTACAATTAATCACTTTACCTGCCATCTTGAAAGGATATATTACACTATGAATAAATCATTCGTTATACATCCGTTTTTATTTTCCCTTTTTCCTGTTTTAGCTCTTTTTTCATATAATATCTATCAGACAGAATTTTCTGAAGTTTTACCTCCCCTGGTTGTTATATTAATTACTACTATTATGATAAACCTATTATTAATTTTTATTTTTAAAGACAGTCAAAAAATAGGAATCTGTATTTCTATATTTCTAATCTTATTTTTGTCTTATGGTTATTTTTGTGAAATTATAAGTGTTCACATTATAATAGGAAAGCTTATAATTATAGCTCCAGTATATATTTTTGTTATCTGTATATTATTTCTGTTTATAGTTAGCTATTTTATTATAAAAACTCAAAAAAACTTAAATAATATTACAAAAATACTGAATATTATCTCTTTTATCTTAGTATTAATGCAAATGTTATATATAGGTTTATATGAATTAACAGAACTTTTTTCTTATAATAATAATTCAGAAGAAATAATAGAATATAAAAATATAAAAAATACAAAAGACCTTCATGATATTTACTATATAATACTAGACGGTTATGCCAGAGCAGATAATCTGAAAGAATTTTATAATTTTGATAACCATAATTTTATAGATTATTTATTAAAAAAAGGATTCTATGTGGCCTCTAAAAGTAACAGTAATTATATTTCAACATTTATGTCTTTACCCTCTTCATTAAATATGGAATATATTAACTATCTAAGTGATGTGGCAGGTGAACATTCAAAAGAAAGAATCTTACCTCATAACATGATTAAAAAAAATAAAATAGTAAAAATTCTGAAATCGAAAGGTTATAAATTTATCCATTTTAACTCTGGTTATGGACCTACAAGTAGTAATGAATATGCAGATTTACAATTACAGAGCGGATATAATAATGAATTTTCAACTGTACTGATTCGATCAACAATGTTAAGATTAGGAGAAAAATATCTTGTCCAAAATAGATTTAGAAAAACAATACTCTATACCTTTTCTGAACTTTCAGAATTACATAAAATAAAGGGAGCTAAATTTATTTTTGCTCATATTATTGCCCCTCATCCTCCTTATGTTTTTGGCCGAAACGGTGAATCTACATCAGGAAAAACTTTAAGAATGCACGGAGAGGCATGGAAAGAAAAGGAAGAATATATAAATCAACTAATATTTGTTAACAAGAAAGTTGAAGTACTTGTCGATAAAATATTATCTAAGTCAGATATACCACCAATTATTATATTGCAGGCAGACCATGGTACAGCATCAACTTTTCCTATAGATACTAATGAGGAGATAAATTTTCCTGTAAATCCAAAAGATGAATTGCTCAGGGAAAGATTTGGAATCCTTAATGCCTATTATCTACCGGGGAAAAAAGAGGATTGTCTCTACGATTCTATTTCGCCTGTTAATACTTTTCGGCTTATCTTTAATCTATATTTTAATATGAATTATAAATTAGTGGAAGACAGATGTTTTTATTCAAGTTATGTATTGCCTTTTAAATTTATCGATGTAACAGATAAGTTAAAGTAAGGAATAAAATCAAAGATAAAAATCCGTAATAAAGGATGGATAACTGAGAACTTATAACTCCTCCTTTTGTTTTATGAAGCACTTTTTCACTATTTGAAAAAGTATAGTTAATATTTACAGTTTAAAAATTATAGCTTATAATAACCTGATTACAAAAAAATTTAAAAAGCTTAATAAGCATAATTTCAATTTAAATGAAAACATTACAATTTTTCTATGATATTTTAAAAAAATTTACGTACTTAATTATTATTAATATATTACTATTGGCCATAGTAGGTATTATAGAGACTACATCAGTTTTTACCCTTGTTCCAGTGATTGATCTTTTTCTCAAATCGGATACAAGTAGCAATAGTTTATTTACCAGAAAAATTATAGAATTATCGACATCCCTGAACATTCATGTAACAGCATGGAAATTAGGTATTCTATTTATTACTTTCAACTTATTGAGTGTTACCTTCCGTATATTAGCCTATTATTTACTTTTACATTCTAAATTCATTATAATAAAAGATCTCTACTGTAAAACCTTCGAAGAAC
>JAKJGF010000112.1 GCA_022704525.1 Bacillota bacterium
TATCTTTTTTTGCGTTTAACTCTCCATATGTTTCATATCCGATTTTTACAGGAATGGTTCTGTCTGCTTTTTCAAAATAAAATTTTTCCAGAGAAAAGCATTTTTTTTCTACAAGCATAGTTTTTTCTGTCTCCTTTCCCAGAGCTATATTACGTGGTATAAAAGTTGTAGATAATGCTCCTGCAACAGTTTTTAAAAAAGTTCTTCTATTTATTTCCATCATTTATAATCCCCTTACTTTAATAGAAATTTTCATTCCAGTTGAACTATTAAGAAGCTTACCGAGGACTGTTCACATCTCCCTGGTTAGTGATTTATTTCTTCAGAAAATCTGATATTAACTTAAAAGTTTCTTCCCTCTGAGGAAAAAGAACCACCAGGGTTACATGGCCTGCAGATATTATATGATAATCTACCGGTCCTGATACAAAAGAATTAAGGGCTTTTGCTGATTTCTCCGGGAATACGTGGTCAAATTTCGCCACTATATTTAATAAAGGACAGGTAATATTTTTAAGGTCTGCCACTTTTTCATTAATCGTGAATTTCCCTTTTACAAGGAGATTTTCCTGGTAAAGATCTCTTATGAACTTTCTGAAAACCTCTCCGGGAAAAGGAATTTTATCATTTATCCACTGATCCAGAGCCTTATAGTAATAAAGGAAGTTTTCATCAAGGACATTATTATAAAGTTTTTTATATCTTTCCACAGTGGCTTTTACATCCAGAAACTGAAAACAGGCATGGATAAAATCAGCTGGAATTGTATTTCCAAAGGTCTCAACAACTTTGTCTATATTGAATGTTTTTCTGTCTGTCCATACAGACAGCAGTCCTGCATCTTCAAATTCCACAGGTGTTGTAAGGCATACAAGCTTATTTATTTCTTCCTGATAAAGAGAAGTATAGACAACACCAATGGTTCCACCCAGGCACTGACCGAGAATATTTATTTTTTCTACTCCTGTGGATCTAGAAACCTTTCTTACAGCTCTTTTAAGAAATTTATCAATATAATAGTCAAAAGTAAGATGGCCGTGTTCATCTCCCGGTATTCCCCAGTCAATAAGATATGTGTCAATTCCGCTTTCTACCAGATGTTCTATAAGACTGTGGCCTTTAAGAAGATCCATTATATAGTAACGCAGTATAAGAGAGGGAACTATGAGGAGAGGCGTTTTATGGAGTTTTTTCTTTACAGGAATGAACCTGTAAAGTTTTATCGAAGTCTCCGAGTGAATTACTTCTTTCGGAGTGGAAGCAAGATTTAATTCTTTAATTCTTTTTTCCATATCCTCCCTTTTACCGCTCATTGCATCCTGGATAATCTGCGCATATTTCAGGTTTCTTTCCTGCAGTTCTTTTGCTTTGTCCGGTATCATTTTTTCTTCCTCCCTACCATATATTGTCTTTAATATTTACATTTATAGGGTCCTCTTTATTTTCACTTTCTACTTTTTTTTTTCTGTTTTCCTGCTCTTTCCATATTCTTTTTTAAGATTCTTTAAGTCATCGGAAAGATCTTCTATCTTATCTTCTAAATCCAGGATCTTTGTTTCTATTTTCTGTAAATACTGAAGGATTTTAGAAGTATCTTCTCTTGTAGGCATATTCATTTTTTCCAGATATTTTTTTATAAGGTCATCTGATTTCTTTTTACCGTCAAGTCCTGTTTCCACTCCTTTACTTATACTTGATAGAAAGGCCGGATTTTTTATCATTTCATTCATTTTTTCAATAAAAACCTGTTCCATCTGGCCGTAAAATTGTTTATTGAATTCCGTTGGATCCATAAAGTTTTTCCCGAATTGCGCAGGGTCCATAAACATTATTTAAAGCCTCCTTTTTATGGTATTTATGGTAATTTTACATAAAATATTTCATAATTATTTTACTCTTCTGAGGACAGAAGAGAGATTGGAAGCTCCACTTCCTCCTATATTAAAGGTAAGTCCTGTTTCAGCACCTTCAGCCTGAAGCCCTATAGCTTCTCCCATGAGTTGTTTTGCAATAAGGACATGCATGCTTGCTCCTGTTGCTCCCACAGGATGGCCTTTTGCTTTGAGTCCTCCGCTGAGATTTACAGGAAGTTTTCCTCCTGGATAGATTATACTGTTTTCATCCTCCAGAAGAGTCCATCCTTTTCCTTCTTCAGTAAGCCCCATAGCTTCCAGTAATAGTATTTCCGTAATTGTAAAACAGTCGTGGATTTCAGCCACATTTACATCTTTAATTGTTATTTTTGCTTCTTTTAAAGCCTCTTCAATAGCTTTTTTCGCTCCTGTAAGTCTATAGGCTTCTCTTTTGCCAAGTTGCAGATAATCTGTCATATGGCCGATTCCTGCAAATTCCACAACTTTATCTTTAAGGCTTTTTGCCCTGTCAGTTGTTGTAATTACAATAGCAGAGGAGCCATCAGAAACAAGAGAACAGTCATGAAGTCTGAGGGGGCCTGCTATTTTGACATTTTTATCATCAGGGAGGTTAAGAATATCATTACAGGTTAATTTTGAAGGCATATGGGCAAGGGGATTGGACTGAGCATTTTTATAGGCTTTTGCAGCAGAAAGGGCAAGCCATTTTCTCATCTGATTATCACTGTAACCGTAATGTTCCTGATAAGCTATGGCAATTTTCCCAAAAAGTCCCGGGAAGGTATCGCCCTTTCCACCTTCCTCAGGCCAGTAACTTGCCATTCCGAGAACTCTCATCATATCTTTTGTTTTGAGTTCAGTCATTTTTTCTGCCCCTATGACAAGAACATTTTTAAACCTTCCTGAAAGAACTGCATATACTCCCTGGTATATCGCGGCAGAAGACGAAGCACAGGCTGCCTCCACTTTTACCACAGGTTTAAAGCGAAGATCCGGATGAATATCTATTACTGCAGGAGCAAGATGTTCCTGGTTGTTGAAACCACCCGAACTGTAATTGCCCACATAAATGGCGTCTATTTCTTTTGGTTTCAGACCTGAGTCTTCTATAGCCTCCTTCCCTGCTTCTATAATAAGATCATATATGGTTTTATCCTCAAGTTTTCCAAATTTAGAATTGTATGTTCCGAGAATACTTACGTTCATTGAATATGTCTCCTTTCTTTGATGAAAAGTTTCTATAAAAATAGCTTTTGGCTATTAGTTATTCTGTAAACAGGCATTACCCATCAGGGATCACTCTTTTTCTTTTTAGCATTAGTCTTACTTTTACAGGTACTTTTATTTCCCAGTTTTTTCTGATCCAGTAAGAGATCCAGTTTTTTCTCTATTTCTTCCAGTTTATCATCAAGATAATTAATTCTTTCCGATAGTTCATCCACTTCTTTATGGGTAGGAATTTTCATTGCTTTTAAATACATTTCTATCATTTCATTGAAGTTTTTTTGAAACCCTGTAGTAGATTTAAAAAATTCCCAGCTATGTTTTGCAAATCCCGGCATTCTGAACATTTTTTCTATAAGGTCTCCCATATTTTCAGACCAGGATCTGTAGAATTTTTCATAACTTTCCGGTTCCCATGCCTCAGTAGTAAGTTCCATAGAATTTTTTATCATTTTCACATTAAAATCCACCCAGGAAGAGTAAAAATCGACGAAAACATTTTTCTTATCACTATGACTCATCATATTTACCTCCTTTCTAATTTCCCTGTCTCAGTCCGCCGTTTATATCAATTGTAACCCCATGGATAGCTTCATTTTTTATACAGAATTTTACAAGTTCTGATATTTCTTCCGGTTCAATCAGTCTTCCTATGGGAACTGTTTTTAATATTCCTTCAAGAGCTTTCGGGTTCATTCCTCTAAGTATTGGTGTTGCCACAAAGCCGGGAGCAATTCCTACCGCTCTTATACCTTTAATATTTCTTTTAAAAAATTCATTACATAAAACCTGAGGCATAATAGCAGTTGCCGCTTTTGTAGAAGAATAATTAATCTGTCCCGCCACTCCCACTCTGTTTACAGAGGATACTGTAAATAAAATACCTTTAAAACCTCCGTTAATCATTCTTTCTGCCGCTTCTCTGATTGTCAAAAATGTTCCTGTAAGATTTACATCAACTACCAGTTTAAAGGCATCAAGGCTCATTTTTTTTACTACTTTTCCTGTTTCTCTATCAGTAGAGAGCATAAGACCGTCTCTTATAATTCCTGCACTGGGAAATACAACATTTATTGCTCCGAATTCTTTTACTGTTCTATCCATAAGTTCTGCAACCTGAGATTCTTCGGCAACATTACATACAGTTCCTATTGCTTCTCCTCCTGCTTTCTTTATTTCTTTAACAACTCTTTCTATATTTTCTTCTGAAATATCTCCTATTGATATTTTCATACCTTCTTTTGCAAGATCTTTTGCAACAGCTTCGCCTATACCATTTGCTCCTCCAGTAATAACAACAACTTTATCTTTAAGATCCATTATAATTCCTCCTTATTTTTTAGTAATTTAGAAAGCCTCTTTTCTAGCTTATGGCAATTAAAATAAATTCTGTAATTAAACAATTTATCCTGTCAGAATCGATCATTAAATCACCATTATACTTGTACCTTAATTCACCATTCACCAGTCACTTTTATGACCTTTCCCTGAGCCAATCTACTACCTCGGGCCAGAGTTTTTTCAGAGCTTTTCCACTGACAGATAGACCTATATGACCTACAGGAGATGTCATAAGTGTTTTATCCCTGCTTCCTATTTTATCTCCTATAACAATACTTGATGAAGGGGGGATACTTGTATCTTCATCTGCAACAAGATTTAAATAGGGACAGGTAATTTTCTTAAAATCTACTTTTTTGTTTCCCAGGACAAATTTATTTTCCATTAAAAGATTTTTCTGGAACCAGTCTTCTATTATTTCAGTATATAACCTTCCCGGCAGATCTATTATATCTCTGAGCCATTTTTCCATGGCAAGAAATAACTCAACAAATGACGGATTAAGTATTCCGTTATGAAAATCAAATCCCTTGTCTATCTGCTTCATAGGATTTATGAGTAGAAACGAGGAGGCCATTAACCATCCGGGACAATTTCCATAGATTTGTTCAATCTCTGCCGCAGGAAAATCTTTTGACCACTGAAAAAGAAGTCCTTCATTACTGCTACAGTCAAAGGGAGTTGCCATGGTAATAAGATTTTTCACCTTTTCCCGGTAAAGAGCAGTATATATAAGAGACATGGTGCCTCCCATACAGTAACCCAGGACAGTTAATTTTTCTGCTTCTCTTATTTCCAGTGTCTTATCCACCATTTTATCAAGATAAAAGTTTATATACTTATGAAGTCCATGTTTACTGTCGCTTTCCGTAGGTTCTCCCCAGTCTACAAGATAGACGTCATATCCGTTTTTCACAAGAACTTCCACAATACTTCTTCCAGGAAGGAGATCTACTATATAGGGTCTATTAATAAGGGCATAAACTATAAGAATAGGAGTTTTATATAAAGTCTCTTTTTGAGGAATATATCTTAAAAGTTTAACCTTATGTTTTCTGTAAACAATTTCTGCCGGTGTCTGGCCGACCTTTACATCAGGAGGGGATATTATCATTTCGTTAAATTTTGCCATTTTTTTAAAAAAAGTAATATTTCTTTCTATGAGGTCTCCCGATAATTTAATGTATTCTTCCATCTTAATCATATTATAGTCCCTTCTAAAATTAAGGCGTACAATGTACGCCTTAACACTATTTATTATAGCTTTCAACCTTTTCTCTTTATCATTATCTGGATTTTGCCATTTTTTCCATTTTCTGACCAACCTTTTCCATTTCTTTTGTTGACTTTTTGAGGATGTCGAATATTAAGTCCACATTTTTCTCGTGATTACTTTTAATTGTTGTATTAATTTCCGTTATTGTTTCTTCCAGTTTTTCGTAATTGTCCTTCCAGAGTGTTTCTATCTCTTTTCTGAATTCGTTATTTGTGACATTATATTTTTCAAAAAGGGATCTCATTATTTCAATGCCCTTTTCCATATTGTCGTGACATAGTTTGTTGAATTTCTGGATATTCTCAAAAGATAACTCTCCATTCCTCTTTGTCACTATTTCCAGTTCTTTCTGCATATCCACCGTGTTTTTTACGTTTGCTTCCATAATTTCCTTTAACATTCCTGCAAAGCTTTCCTGAAAATCCTGCCCTGCCTTGAGAGAAGTTTTATAATTATCCAGAAGCATTTCATTCATTTTTGTCCAGTAATTTAATTGATTTTCAAACACTTTATTTTCCTCCTTAATTTATATTTTGTTTGTAAATACATTCTATAATAACTCATGGAATTTGTCAAGAGATTTTTACGCATTTGCGTAAAAATATTTTTGCACTGCAGTAAAAATATAGTAAATAAAAGGAATTTATATTAAATTTTTTGTAAAAAAAGAATGTTTTGTGTGCAAAAGCAAAAACAGGGGGCATGCCCCTGTTTTTAAAATGAAATATTATTTTCCCAGTTTTTCTATTAATTTATGGGCTATATATGATGGAGAATCTGTAAAAGGAAGTCTTTCTTCTGCAAGATCTTTTATTTTTCTCAGAACAGGTTTAAATTCAGGTTTTTCGAATAAATCAGGTTCTTTTTCCAGTCTTTCCATAAGGGTATTCATACACTGCCATCTTACTCCATCATAATTTTCTGGTTCAAGGATTCTGACTATATATTTCGGGTCCCTGAGTATTTTTTCTTTAAATGTTTCTCCATGTTCATAGGGATATAAGGACATTTTTTTATGAGCTTCTGTAGCTTTTGTATGTTTTGGATTTTTCAGATCTTCTTCTGTTATGGGAACTGTTACTTCCACATTGTGGGCATTAGGAAGACTTTCATCCAGAACGGAGTTTTCCGGTTCCGATATTCCATCGTCAGGATTATAAAATGCAACTGCTGTAATTCCAGGAGGGACTTCTTTACTGTGGACATATTTTTTAATAAAATCAGAACCTTCTGAAATCTGTTCATATCCGGGTTTCATTGCATAAATTATGGGATTCATCATTGAGGCATTCATGTCCATTCCATAACCGTACATATCTTTTAATAGGCCTTTATTATAGCTATACCACGCGTTGAAAAAGGGATTTATCATAGAAAACTGCATACCGGGGAAGGTTTCTACAGGATCCAGGATATTTTTCTCTATAAGATTATATGCGTAATCTCTAAGTCCCACAGGGAGAGGTTTAGATACTCCTTTTGCCACAGGGGAAGAAAGAGTTATTACAGTTGATACTCCATTACCTCCATCATAGGTAAATTCATTTCTATCTCTTAGAGCTTCTTTTGGATTAAGGGCCTGAGTATAGGCAACAAAACCTCCCATACTGTGTCCCACTAAAACTGCTCTGGGAGCAATTGTATCCATTATTTCTGCAGCTGTTTTTTCACAGATCAAATCAGGATTGGTTCTGTCTCCGGCAAAACCTGCTTTCTTTAGTTCTTTAACCAGTTCTTTTTCTATTTCTTTAGTTCTTCCGCTGAAGGTTTCTTCCAGTTCTTTAGAATCTATTTTAAGGAGTTTATCAACTTTTTCTATCACGCCCGGAATAAAATGAAAAATCTCTTTTGCCTTTTCATCTCTTTTTCCGTATAGATCTTCACCTATATGAAAATACTCTTTTATAGCTTTCTGGTCCTTTTTAATTTTCTTTAACTCTTCTATATGTTTTTCTGCGATAAGCCTTCTTGCATTATTAATATTTTTTGTTAAAGCCTGTCCTGATTTCTGCAGTTCTTTTCCATCTTTTACAGTCATATAGGTAGTCAATTCTGCAGGATGTCCTGTAGCAAGAGCAGCTTCTTTATAGTTAGTAAAGGACTCTTCAGTTTCCATAGTGCCATGTACAATAACTACAGGCGTTTCATTCCTTGCTATAGTAACGGAATTATCTGACATTTCTCCTGGCATAAAAATGGCTTCTATAACAGAAGTTTTTGCTTTACTTTTAAGGTCATAAAGACTTTTAAGAAATTCCAGCTCACCAGGGATTTCTGCTGTAAAAGTATCTTTTATTTCCATAGACCCTTTTTTCTCAGTGAAAAATTGAAGAAGAGGCTTTCTTGTTTCAAGATTTCTATTTATTTTCAAAAAAATCACCCCTGAATATTTAAAAGTATTTTCTAAAATATCATTATATCAAATATTTATCGAATGTTAAGAAATTTTATGTTAACAAATTGTAAACAATTTTGCTTCTGCGAAAACATTATGTTTTATCTGATGGAATTTTACCCATAAAACCGAAACTTTTCATGAATATTTCTCCCATTTCATAAGGAAGTCTGCTTATATCGGACATTTCTTTTACTTTTTTCTCCATAAGCTCTCTGTAAGACAGATAGGATTCCATTGTCATGGAAAGATAATTTTCAAAAAAATCTCTTATAAAATCTTCATTTGCTCTGATTATCTGATAAAGAAGAGTTTTGGGTAATAGATCTTTTTTATTTTTTTCTTCTTCCAGAATTATTTGAGCCAGTATTTGCTTTGTTATATCTTCTTTTGTCTTAGTATCTATAACCTTTATATCATTGCCCTGTCGAATAATATCCCCTATCTCATCAAGTTTTATATATCTACCTTCATCTGTATTATAAAGCCTTCTGTTTGTATATTTCTTCAGCATTACTTCTTTTGCCATTATCTCTACCTGTTTAAAATTTTATGAAAAGTTATGAAATACACTATAATATTACATGATTTTACCTTGAAAAGTCAATATTTTTTTGCATTTGCGTATAAACAAATAGATAGGCGAGGTTCTCTAAAATATCTACAGCAAGAAGGATATTACTTATAGTCCCGATACTTATGTCATAATCAAATACAATCTTCATAAATTCTTTTATTCCTCTACAGGAACTATGACATACAAGAGAAAGGATTATAACTATTTTCTCAATTAGTTTTTTACTATCTTCTGCTGGTAAATTATTATTTCTTAACCAATTTTTGTCTGTAAAATTATCTAAATTCCCTTTCCTGTCATCGATTTCTATACTTCTGAGTACATTTGCTGAAACTGATTTGTTTATTGTATAATTACTCATCTTTTTTTACCTTATCCTTTTAAATTTTCTTAAAAGATTAAGGATTTTTTCTTTTTTCCTCTTTTTTATATCACAATAGGAGAGTTTTTATTCACGATTGAACCATACCGATTTTTCTCTCTAACTGCAAGAGAATTATATTAAAAAAATATTAATTTTTTAAAAAAAATCTTAAACACCTATATTATAGAGAGTGCAAAAAAATTTTAATTCATTTGACTTTAATTACTTAAAAAGATATAATTCTAGTAATATTTTCTGTGATTTATTTTATAGAAAGGCAGGTCTCAAGGTATTATGGAGATAAATCTTAAAGATAAAATGGATGAAAAAAATTTAAAAAAGCTGGTCTCCCTACGTAATAATCATTTTGAAAAATTTATAGAAAAATATGTAATACTCTGCAATCCTGATAGAGTATTTTTATGTGACGATTCTCCAGAGGACGTCCAGTATATAAGGGAAAAGGCTATAGTAAACGGAGAAGAAAGGAAAATAGGACTGGAAGGTCAGACAGTGCATTTTGATAATTATTATGATCAGGGAAGGGATGTGAAAAATACCCTCTATCTTCTTCCTGAAGGAGTGAATTTTGGTCCTCATATAGAAGCTACTGAAAGAGAAAAAGGGCTTAAAGAGATCCACGAAATTCTTAAAAATATAATGAAAGGCCGTGAAGTTTATATAAGGCTTTTCTGCCTTGGCCCGGTTAATTCACCATTTTCTATAAGTGCTGTACAGATAACTGATTCTGCCTATGTGGCCCACAGTGAAGATTTACTTTACAGAGGAGGCTATGAACAGTTTAAAAATTTGAAAAATCCCGCTGACTTTTTCAAATTTGTTCACAGCGAAGGAGAACTGGAAAATAGTGTAAGTAAAAACCTTGATAAGAGAAGAATTTATATGGATCTCATAGATAATACAGTCTACAGCACGAATACTCAGTACGGCGGAAACACTATTGGTCTTAAGAAACTGGCCATGCGTCTTGCCATAAATAAGGCATCAAAAGAAGACTGGTTAACAGAACATATGCTTGTTATGGGAGTAAATGGACCAGATAAGAGGAAAACCTATTTTACGGGAGCTTTTCCCAGTGCCTGTGGGAAAACCTCTACTGCAATGCTTCCGGGAGAGAATATAATAGGAGATGATATTGCCTATCTGAGAATAATAGATGGAGAAATTCGTACTGTCAATGTGGAAAAAGGTATTTTTGGTATAATTAAAGATGTAAATCCCATAGATGATCCACTTATCTGGGAAGTCCTTAACACACCGGGAGAAGTAATATTTTCCAATGTTCTTATAGATAAAAATAACATCCCCCGCTGGCAGGGGGATGGAAGAGAAATGCCATCTGCCGGTATAAATCATTCAGGTGAATGGTTCCCCGGGAAAAAAGATAAAGAAGGGAAGGCCATTCCTCTATCCCACAGTAATGCCAGATATACCTTATCAATAGACAGACTTGGGAATCTGGATCAGGTATATAATGATCCCAGAGGTGTTCCTGTAAGCGGAATAATATACGGAGGAAGAGATTCTGACACATCAGTACCTCTTCAGCAATCCTTTGACTGGGAACATGGAATAATAACAAAAGGTGCTATGCTTGAATCAGAAACAACATCTGCTACTATTGGTGCCGAAGGTGTGAGAAAATTCAATTTAATGTCAAATATCGAATTTCTCTCTTATACTATTGGAGAATATATAAAAAATAATCTAAACTTTGGTAAGAGAGTTAAAAATCCACCTCTTATATTTTCTGTGAACTATTTCTTAAAGAATAAAGATGGCAATTATCTCAATACGATGGAGGATAAACGTGTCTGGATTAAATGGATGGAACTCCGGGTAAGAGGAGATGTAAAAGCTATTAAGACGCCGGGAGGTTACATACCTGAATATAAAGATTTAAAAGAACTTTTCAAAGAAGTCCTTCATAAAGATTATAAAGAGGAAGAATATATAGAACAGTTCACCATAAGAGTTCCACAGCTTCTGACAAAGCTGGATAGAATGGAAAAAATTTACAAACTTGACGTATCAGATACACCGGATATTCTCTTTCAGGTACTGGAGGAAGAAAGAGAAAGACTCAAGGCAGTACAGAGAGAAAAAGGCGATTATATATCACCAGTGGAGTTTAAGGAGAGATAAAAAGTAATTAAGAAGTGAGAAGTGAAAGATGAAGGGTTAAACACCGAACATGGTTTTATCCTTACTCTTTACCTCTCACTTCTCAGCAATTATAAGGAGGAACATCAATGAACCCATTAAACATAGTCATAATCGGAGGAGTAGCAGGAGGTGCTTCAGCAGGTGCCAAAGCCCGCCGTATGAATGAATATGCAAAAATAACTATTTTTGAAAAGGGCCCCTATATTTCATATGCCAATTGTGGTCTACCCTATTATATAAGCGGTGAAATTGCAGAGAAAGAGAAACTGATTCTTCAAAATCCTGACAGCTTTAAAAAACGATTCAATATAGATGTCTGTGTAAATCATGAAGTCAAATTTATAGATAAAGAAAAGAAAACTGTTAACGTAAGAAATCTAAAAACAAGTGAAGATATAACTGTTCCCTATGATACATTAATTCTCTCTCCCGGTGCCATATCTGTTGTACCTCCTATTCCCGGTCTGGATGCCACAAATATTTTCACCCTCCGAACTGTGCCGGAAGCAGAAAAACTATTAAATTATATTGAAGAAAATAAACCACAGGAAGCTATAGTCCTTGGAGGAGGTTATATAGGTATAGAAACGGCAGAAGCCTTAAGGCACAGAGGAATGAAAGTAACTATAGTAGAAATGCTTCCTCAGGTATTAACCTTTCTGGATCCGGATATGGTAGCCTTTATTCACAGACATATAAAAGAGTCCGGTGTCAACTTATACCTGGATAATGCTGTTAAAGAAATTATTAAGGATGAAAATGGCAAGGTAAAAGAGATTATACTGGCTAAAGGGAATGTTCTGAGAGCTGATCTTGTAATCGCTTCACTGGGAGTCAAACCCAACAGCCAGCTGGCAAAAGAAGCAGGTCTTGAAATTGGCGCTACAGGAGCTATTAAAGTGAATGAACGTATGGAAACAAGTCATCCTGAAATATATGCAGCAGGTGATGCAGTGGAGTCCTATAATCTGGTCACAGGTAAATGGACCTGGGGTGCTCTTGCAGGTCCTGCAAATAAACAGGGCCGTGTAGCAGGAGCAAATGCCGCAGGAGGAAATCTCATCTTCAAAGGAATCCTGGGAACAGCTATAGTTAGATTTAATAAAATTGTAGCAGCTAAAACAGGATTATCCGAGAATGAAGCGAAAAACGAAGGTCTTGATTATTTCGTAGTTACAACCCATTCACATTCTCATGTCGAATATTATCCAGGATCCACAATGCTTCATATAAAAATAGTGGTAGATAAGAAGACGAGGAAATTCCTGGGTGCCCAGGTCACAGGCCAGGATAGTGTCGATAAAACTATAGATGTATTTTCCACTGCTCTTTATTTCGGCGCTACAGTAGAGGATCTGATTAATCTGGATCTTGCCTATGCACCACCCTTTGGTGCTGCAAAATCTCCTGCTAATATCGCCGGTATGACAGGACAAAACAGGTTACTTGGTCTGGAAGATTCAATCTCTTTTAATGAATTTTTTGAAAATAAAAATAAATATAAGCTTCTTGATGTACGAGAGCTTAAAGAATATAAAAGTGGTTCTATAATTGATGCAGAACTTAAACCGATAGACGAATTCAGAGACACAATCGATGAAATTCCTAAAGATAAACCTGTGGCAGTCTATTGTAAAGGTGGGTACAGAGGTTATCTTGCTCAGAGAATTTTAAATCAGAATGGTTTTGAAGTAAGAAATCTGGATGGAGGATTTCTTACTGGAGAAATGTTAACAAAATCTTAAGGAAAAACTCGTTTGAAGGTATAGAAATTTTCATTATCAAGAATCTAAAACCCATAACCTATATATTTGTCTACAAGCTTTATATATAAATATTTTGCTTCTGCGAATTTTTCTTGTTCTATCAAATCCAGACAGAGAGATATATAATTATCCCATATATCTTTATAAATCTTATCTTTGTCCGTCCTGGTATTTATAGTGTTTACTATAAGAGGTGCTACACGGTAATACTCTCTGATAAGTCTTTCTCCGTCTTTTTGTTTTCTTAACCATGTGTCCCGAAAATTTCTTAATCTCTCCAGCTCATAACATTTGTCTGATTTCCCTAGAGATAGACATGTGGCAGCCGTGATAAAACATCCGTCTTTTTTATGTCCGTAAACAATATTGCCTCCTATAGTGTTATCTTCCAAGAACAGTTTTGATGTTTCAAATTCCGAATATATGTCCTGACCTTTATCAGACACATCTGATACTTTATTGTTTATGAGTTCCACTCTGGATTTTTTCCCTATATATATCTGATATATGTCTTCCCCTTTTTCTCCGTTATCTTTTATTTCACAATTTGAAAGTTTTACTTTTGATGAATCTATGTAAATACCGTTCAATTTGCTATTTTGTATGGTGCAGTTCTGAATATCTCCGCAGGAGTTTCTTTCTATGTATATGCCTTTTACATTACCATTGAGAGTACAATCAGAAGCCTGTAATCTGGAAGATTTTATATAGATGCTTCTTATATTCCCGTTAATAGTTGAATCGGCTATATCTACTTCAGAATTATCTCTTATATCACATCCGTTGCTTTTATTGTTAATAATATTACATTTTTTTATAACACTTTTTGAGTTACTATAAATATAAATACCTTCTGCACGATTGCTGTTAAGTTCAGAGTTAAATACTTTTACGTCGGAATGTTCTCTTATATACAGACCGTTATTGTTATTATTAATATAACATTTATAAATTGTTCCTCTGGATTCGCTGAAATAAATGGCATCACTGTCAGAAGAGTTAGATATAGTAGAGTTTCTTATTTCAAGTTCAGACTTGTTTTCTCCAGTTATCTGCGAGTAATTTTTCCCTGCTTGTCCGTTACCTTCAAGGATTGAATCCAATATTTTTACTCTGGAAGACTTTATATTTATGCCATTTTTTATGCTTTTTATTATAGTACATTGTTTGATATCGGCTTTTGAGTGTTCTTCAAGACAGAGGGCAATATTGGCACCTATAATTTTACAGTTATTCATTTCCAGATTTCCTGCTTTAACATGGATGAACCCTGGATCTTTTCGGTTCTCTCCATGGCAATCTTCCAATACTTCGAGTTTGTCCTGTGTTTTTTTTATATCTTCCTTTATATACTTAAATATTATATTTTTGCATCTAAAAGTACTGTTGTTTTTTATCAAAAAAGCCTGTTTTACATTTGATTTTATGGTTAAATTATCTCCTTCTATGAAACAGTTATCTCCTGTTATTTCTATTGTATTGTTTATAATATATTCTCCGGACATAACTACATGTTTACAGTATTTAATAAATGTCGCAAAATCTATAATACCTTCTTTAAGTAATTTATTCCCGCATGTATTGCTTTCTGCAAGTGAGTGTTTAAGAGAAGGATATGTTTTGATAAAATCATACAGATTTGATATGTCGGCATCATCTGACATTATAATTGTTTTTTCATAGACCCTGTCAAAAGAAAGATTTTTTAATTCTATACATGATTTTTCTTTTCCACAGATGGCAGTATTTACATAAGAAAAATTACTGTTCTCTATACTTACTTTACTGTTTCCCCCTGTTTCTAGACGTACACCATCAAATATGATTCCATAAAACAAAACAGAACCGTTTAAAATCTTAATTACAGCCTCATTTTTTTTATTTTTTCTAAAAGTTATCTGTTCGAAACTTAATATTTTATCTGCAGGTATATCTATGATAATCTCATTTATATTAAATAATGATTTATTTCCTTTAATTTCCTTTTCTATTTTTAAAGTAATACTTTCTTCCAGATTCCATTGATCTTCCGACAGATTAAGAGATTTTTTATCGGAGAGGAGTAAATTTTTAAGAGATATTTCTCTCCTTTCAATTTCATTACAGGCTATTGTTTCTTGAAGTAAAGACGGAGGGAGTTTATCGATCCCAGATGGAGTATCAGATATGACGATAGGAATACCAAGGATAAAAGCAACAGTTTCGGCTATATCCTGGCTATCTGTACCATCTTCTTTCATAGAGGCAATGTTATCTGCTATATTGCGAAAAAATAGTTCTAAATCTCCATTCTCTATAATTTTAACGATATCGTTATTATCAGTCATAAATTTTGCTTTCAGATCTTCAATGCCAGTAACAATTGAACCGTCTGAAAATTCTATATAATGTGTCTTCATAATAACCTCCATTAGAAATTGTCATATTTCAAGTCTTGTAATAACTCCGTGAAGTTTATGGGGAGGCAATTTGTAAAACTGAACAAAAGAAGGGGTCAAATTTTTTATAGCTGCAAATATTTTCCATATAATATTCTCTGTATTTATATCTTCAAGGCCATAAAATATGGCTTTTTCCTCTATACTGACTTTTTTTAGAATTTCTTCCACTTCTATGATTTCCATATAGCCTGTTCTTATTTCAAATACCCTGAGACCGTCTGCAATTTTTTCTTTGAAATCAAAACTTACGCCAAAAGGTTCTTCTTGCCGTGCCATTGAAACAATAATATTATCTTCATAGATTATATTATGAATAAACATAGTTCTTGCTATATAAGGAGGTATTTTATTTATATCCCTTGCAAAGAACAGAGCCGAACCCGAAATTTTATTCAAAGTTTTGTAAGCTTCATTGTATTTTTCGAGAAATGTAGCCAGAGGTATGGATTTAAGTGATAGATAGAGTTTTCTCTGTCCCTGTGTATATATTAAAATCAGACACAGAGGCAGCAGAGCTATAATTATAGACCAGTAACCGCCATGAGGTATTTTATAGGTATTTGATAAGAGAAATGTAAAATTTATAACGGTTATAACCAGTGAAATAAGACTTTTCATATAACTCTTCTTCATATAAAATATCCAGATCAACATAATACCGGTAAGACTCATAGTACCTGTAACAGCAAGACCATACGCAGCAGCCAGTTTGCTGGATTCTTTAAAAATAAACATTATAAAGAGGACACAGATTAAGAGAAACCAGTTTACAAATCCTATATAAATCTGAGAACTCATTTCGGCCGATGTATAATCTACTTTAAAAAGAGGCATAATATGAGTGGTTATCCCCTGATATACTATGGAGAACATACCGCTTATCATTGACTGAGAAGCTATAACTGACGCGATAATACTCATAATAAGAAATGGTATATACAATAAACCTGACTCATTGTATAACATACCGAAAAGTACAA
>JAKJGF010000113.1 GCA_022704525.1 Bacillota bacterium
TTGAGATAGAAACAAGACTTGATTCAGTTGAAACAGAACTTCTTGATGGGCTTAAAAAAATTGGTCTTAAAAGAATGACTTTTGGTGTTGAATCTGTGTCGCCTGATATAATGAAGCATCTCGGAAGACGTCCCATACCGGATGAACATCAGAGAAAAATTATAGAATACTGCCGAAAAATAGGAGTACAGACACAGGCTTTTTATATCTTTGGCTATCCTGAAGATACTATAAGAAGTGTTGTAGCTACTACTAAATATTCAATTGAACTGGATACTACTCTGGCCTCCTATAAAGTTCTGACTCCTTTTCCAGGAACAAGTTTTTATGAAGTGATAAAAGAGAAGATTTTTGAACGTAACTGGGAGAAATTTGATGGTCTTAATCTTACTTTTCATCATCCGAATATTTCTGTAGAAGAAATGAGCTTTCTTTTGGAACATGCCTATGCCAGATTTTTTGCAAGACCCTCCCAGTATTTTAGATATAAAGGAAATTATGGAACCCGTGGTGAGTATAAAGAGCTGGCCGAACTGGCTGATAAATGGGCCCATAGTAAACATGACAAACTTATGGTAAAATCTTTAAAAAAGAATAATATGTATAAGGAAGATTTTCTCTGGAGCTAGAATAGCAGCCAGCAATGAAGTTAAAAGCTGATTGCTGAAACCTGAAAGCTAATTATGATTTATCTTTTTACAGGCTGTTTCTTATCTGCCACGATACTTCCTTTCGCATCGGAAGGTTTTATTATCTATGCTTTGATAAAAGGGTATAGTCCCTTCTGGTGTTTTGTTTCAGCATCTGCAGGAAACTGTCTTGGTTCAACTGTTACATATTTTACGGGTGTATTCTGTAATAACTATGTAATAAAGAGATTTTTTCCTGTAAACAGAAATAGTCCTGCTATGAAAAAAGCTATTGAAAGACTACATAGATATAAAAGTCCGGTACTTCTTCTCTCCTGGATTCCGGCTATAGGAGATCCCATAGTTCTGGCTTCAGGTCTAATCGGGATCAGGTTGAGAGATTTTATGTTCTATACCTATACGGGAAGACTGGTAAGATATCTTGTGATGATTTTTGGCTTTATATGGATATGGTAATAAATGAATAAAAAGATAGGAAATGTTTTAATTTTGATATTTCTTCTGGGAGTAATTGTTTTACTTACCCTCTATGGAAATAGTTTTAAGGAATATGTTTTTCATCTACTTAATAACGGTGATAAGCAAAATAAAAATTTTTTGACTTTCCTTGGTTATATGGCTGTTCTTATAGGAACTATTTTAGAAGGAGAAACAGTTCTCTTTGTGTCCTGTATTTTTTGTAGTATGGGTTATATGAGTTTACCGGGAATAATTATAATGGCAACTATAGGTGGATCTGCTGGAGATAATATCTATTTTCATCTGGTGAGAGGTAATACTGATAATATAGTAGCAAGATCAAACCATCTTCAGAAATGGTATCCCCGGGTGAAGAAGTTGGTAGATAAATACGGAGGCTGGGCAGTTCTCCCATCCCGTTTCCTTATAGGTTTGAGAACTGCCATAGCTCTTGTATGCAGTAGTGGCAAGATGGCACCTCTTAAATTTGCTCTCATAAATCTTTTAAGTGCTTTTTTATGGGCAAGTTTTTTCTGCTGTGCCATATATTATGGAGGACAGACTTTCAGGGAGTATTTTGACACCTTTAAGAAGGTCTGGATTGTAGTTATGCCTGTTTTGATTTTACTTATTATTACTGGTTTTTTAGTGAAAAAAAAGTTTTCCTCAAAAAATTCATCTTCTTAAGATTGTGTAAAATCTGTTACTGGCGTGTTACTTTTATTTTATTAGCTTTTTATACTATCCTGTACTAAAATAATTCTGTAGATGGCATAAGTTTTGCTATATTTGTATGATGGCAGGAGAAAGCAAGTAACCGTTGAATTGTATATCCTCCTGTTCATTCTCTTGAGGAGTGACAAAGATGATTGCTACCGTTAAAAGTGGAGTTCTTCAGGGAGTAGAAGCCTGTATGGTAGATGTGGAAGTTGATATAAATCAAGGGTTGCCGGCCTTTAATATAGTAGGCCTCCCTGATGTGGCAGTAAAAGAATCTAAAGAACGTGTCAGGTCTGCTATCAATAATTCTAATTACCGATTTCCTCCCAGAAGGATAACAATAAATCTAGCGCCGGCTGATATAAGAAAAGAGGGTCCTTCTTTTGATTTACCTATTGCTATGGCCACTCTTTCTGCCCTTGGGCTGGTAGATAGCAGCAGGTTAAATGAATATGTTATAATTGGAGAATTATCTTTAGATGGTACAATAAGACCTGTTAATGGTATTCTGTCTATGGCAATTATGGCCAGAAAGCAATGGAAAGGTAAAATGATAGTTCCCCGGGAGAATGTCGGCGAAGCTTTGCTGGTTAAAGACCTGAAAATAATAGCTCCTTCAACATTGAGTGAGGCTGTAGAACTTGTGAATTCTGGTAATGGCGAAACCAATATACCTCCAGAAGATAAAGTTTTACCATCAGGCTATAAACTGGATTTTTCTGATGTTAAAGGTCAGGAACATGTAAAACGAGCACTCCTGATAGCTGCAGCAGGAGGACATAATGTTCTTATGATAGGTCCTCCGGGATCTGGAAAAACTATGCTGGCCAGAAGGATACCTTCGATATTACCTCCTATGAACCTGGAAGAAGCTATGGAAGTAACAAAAATATACAGCGTAGCAGGCCTTTTAGATAAAAAGAGCTCTCTTATAAAAGAAAGACCTTTCAGATCGCCCCATCATAGTATAAGCAGTGCAGGTCTTATAGGTGGAGGAAGTTATCCCCGTCCAGGCGAGGTAAGTTTATCCCATAATGGGGTTCTTTTTTTAGATGAACTTCCAGAGTTTCGTCGTGATATTATTGAGCTTCTAAGACAACCTTTAGAGGATGGTAAGGTGACGATTGCCCGGGCTCTGATTTCTATTACATATCCTGCAGATTTTATGTTAATAGGTGCTCTAAATCCCTGTCCCTGCGGTTATTATACTGATCCGGTAAAGTCCTGTACCTGTAATTCTATCCAGATAACTAATTATTTAAGAAAGATATCAGGGCCTTTATTGGATAGATTTGATATACATATTGAAGTTCCAAGGCTTGATACAAATCAGATTTTCTCATCTCCTTCTGAAGAAAAATCAGAGACTATGCGAGAGAAAGTAATAAAAGCAAGGCAGATACAATATAAACGTTTTGTTAATAAATCTATATTTAATAATGGACAGATGGATACACAGGATGTTTCTAATTATTGTAGAATTAATGAAGAAATAAGGAAGATTTTAAAACATGCCATGGATAGACTTGGTCTCAGTGCAAGAGCATATTACAGGATTTTGAAACTTTCCATGACCATAGCAGATATTGCAGGAAAAGATAATATTAGCCTTGAAGATGTGGCTGAAGCCATACAGTATAGGAGTGGAGGAATAAAATTTTGGAATTGAAATGTTGTGATGTGAGACGTAAGACGTGAGACGTGAGGTAATATAGTAATTAAGTAAATTGTCCTTCACCGATCACCGATTACCGATCACTCATTTTAAGGAGGAGTTGGATTTGAAAAAGAAATATTTATTACTATTTATAGTTTTTTTATTTTCTCTATTTTATTCTTTTGAAGTTATCAAAGCAAAATCTATTGAAGATTTACTGAATGATTTAAAAAGTAATGATTCTGTTATTCGTTATCAGGCTGCTATGGAACTTGGTAAAACAGGTGATCCTGTTGCTATTCCACCTCTTATGGAAGCCATGACAGATAAGGATAAATATGTCCGTTACTGGGCTGCTTCTTCTCTTGGAGATTTAAAAGCTCTTGAGGCTGTGCCAATGCTTATAGAAAAATTGAAAGACGAAGATGAATTAATGCGTTATTGGGCAGCTATTGCCCTTGGTAGAACAGGTGATATATCAGCTATTAAACCCCTGGAAGAAGTCTATCGTATTGAAAAGGTTTTGAATACAAAAATAGGTATGGAAATAGCTCTTGATAAATTGAACTGGTTAAAAAAGCAGCAACAGGTTAGCTTTTCAGCCCCGACTCCAACACCTACACCTTTACCTGTTATTACCCCTTCAGAGATAACTCCAGTTCTAACTGCCACTAAAAAACCAGAAGTACTTCTTTCTCCTGAAGTAGAAAAGGCCATACAAGATCTACGCGACGAGGAGTCATTAATTCGAAAAGGTGCTGCCTTTACTCTTGGTAAAATGGGTTCTAAAGCTGCTATAACACCCCTTATAGAAGCTCTTAATATGGAAACAAATATTGAAATTCAGGTTGAGCTGATTTCATCTTTAGGAAAACTGGATGCTACAGAAAGTGTAGATATATTGACTCAATTTACTGCAAGCCCTGAGGAACGAGTGAGAATAGCTGTTGTAAATGCATTTAAAGAAATAAGAGATCCAAAAACTGTTCCGTCTCTTATAAAATTAATGCAGGATTCCAGTTCATCTGTAAGGAAAGCTACGATAGATGCCCTCGGGGTTATGAAAGACAATCAGTCTGTTTCTTATATAATACCACTTCTTAAGGATAAGGATCAATTTGTAGTTCAATCTGCAATTACGGCTTTGAGTAAGATTGGTTCTCCGGAAGCTGTTCCTGGTTTAATTGAATTATTAAAACTGGATAATAAGGAACTGGCTCAGAGTGCAGCTTTTGCTCTTGGTAAATTAGGAGATGTAAGTGCTGTAGAATCTCTTATAGAAGCTCTTAATGATAAAGATGATAGATTGAGAGCAGGGGCAGTTTTTGCCCTTGGTAAACTGGGCGACAGAAGAGCTATAACACCTCTTATTTCTGCTCTAAAAGATAAATACTGGAATGTTCGCTACTGGGCAGTTACTGCTCTGGGAGAGTTAAAAGATCCCTCTGCTATAGAACCACTTATTGCCGCATATCAGGTAGAACAGGATCCGGATATTAGAAAAACTATGGAAGAAACTATAAATGCTTTGAGTAATAAGAAGTGAAAAGAAGTTTATAGTTTGATGTTGAGGGTTTAGGGTTTGTTAATTTTCAACTTTAAACCTTCAACTCTCAACTACCATTACTCTCCAATTACTTTTACATAAACCTGTCTGTTTCTTGGCCCATCAAATTCACAGAAGAAAAGTTTCTGCCAGGTACCCCTCACAGGCTTTCCTTCTTCTATTATTATATGTTCTGATGCACCTATAAGGCTTGTTTTTATATGGGCATCGGAGTTACCTTCCATATGCCGGTAATTTCCATGGGAAGGTATTAATTTATTAAGGCAGTCTATGATATCACTCATAACTGCGGGATCTGCTCCTTCATTAATAGTTACACCTGCTGTTGTGTGAGGCACATAGATTACACATATACCATTTTGTATGCCGCTTTTCTTTATTATGCCCTCTACTTCATTATCTATACTGATCATACACACTCTGGCAGGAGTACTTACAGAAAATTTATCAAACATATTCTACCTCCTGATTATTTAAAGTAACTACAATCATATATTAAAACGCTATTCCGGTCAAGAAGAATTTATAAGTGAGCAGTAAACTGTGAGCAGCGAACAGAAAAATTAGCAAATTACAGTCCACTGCTCACTACTCACTCTTTACTTACATTTTCCATTCTTTTTAATTCTTCCTTTACGAAATTGCGTACCATTTCATCTTGATCCTGAAGGGATCTTTTTAAAGTCTCTATTATAGCTGGATTATCTCTTCCTGCAAGAATTTCTGCCGCTGCCATCCGTATGTCTGGATCCTTATCATTCATTAACACAGAAGAAAGAGTTTCTATTACTATATCGTCATCTACCAGTTCAATCCCATCAAGGGCATTCATTCTGACGGAACTGTCCTGATCCTTTACAAGAGCATCACAGAGGGGTTTTATTATTGGTTTTCCTCCAATTTCTCGTAGAGCTGATATGGCTTCTTTTCTTACTGAAGGTTCAGGATCATGTTTAAGAATTTTTTCAAGTTCTTTTATTCCTTCTTCCAGTGCCATCTCACCAAGAGCAATAGCTACGCTGGATCTTACTACAGGTTCTTTGTCTTCTATTGCCATAACTATCGTTTTAAAGGCCTCTTCGTCTTTAAATTTTATGAGAGACATTATAGCACTTCTTCTGACTCTCCAGTTATCATCATCTTTCAGTATTTTTTTTAGTAATGTAAGAGATTCTTCTGATTCTATAGCTCCTATAGCAGTTGCTATAGAACATCTTACCAGGGGATTTGGATCCTCCAGAACTTTTTTCAGGCTTTTTATAGACATTTCATCTTTAAGTATGCCCAGTGTTAGAGCAACATTCATTCTTACATGGGGATCTTTATCTTCTTCTAACATTTTACATAAAGGCAGGAGAGCTCTTCTGTCTCCTATTTCTCTCAGGGCAAAAGATGCATTTCGTTTTATTTCCAGATCCTCAGAATGGAGTGTTTCTATAAGTAGAAGAAGATATTTATCCTGTTCATAAGATGACAGATCACTGTAAGCAGTAGTTATTTTGAAGGGTTCTCCACTTATTAGATGTGTCCAGGTTATAGAGTTCTTAAGGTGTCCTGGAATTAAGATATTAGTTTTTCGGTTCTGATGGACTAAAAGATTAGTTGTAAATTTTTTTTCTTTGAAAAGTGTTTCCTTAATATTACCTCTTCGGCTGGCCATTATTATGATAAATAAAATCGCAAATAGCAATATATAAGGTATGATAAAGAGATAACTTTCCGAAGGATAGGTAATAAGATTTTGTTTATCTTTAAGTAAAAAGATAATCTTATCTTTTTCTGAAAGAGGTAATATATAATATCTAAGTTTTTCTTTATTTTTATCTGTTCCTCTGGTAACAGCTACTATATTATTTTTATTTATAGTTACAGATGCTATGGCTTCTTTTTCTAATAAACTTATAAACTGGTTATAACTTACATATTCATAGTCTTTATAGGTAGAGTAAATATAGAAACCCAGTATTCCTCCCAGGGCTATAAGTATCAGGCAGATAAGAATATTACTTAGCAGTTTCATAAATAACTAAAAAGCTCCTTAAAATATATGAAGTGAATGAACAATCAGCAGTGAACAGAACTATTTACTCTAAATTTAAGGTTGAGAACTAACTATAACTGTTCTGATTGTATTTTTATTACTGATGTGTTACATTATACATTGATTTTATTTGTCTGTAAATAATACCTTATAAACAATTCATAAATAAAACAAAACTATAATTTTGTAGATTTCTTTAGAGTTAATTAGCTATTAGCAATTAGACTGAAGAATATAAGCTAAAAGCTAATAGCTCTTTGAACATTACATAACTTTATTTAACTACATAAAAAATTATGTTTTTTAAAAAAGTGCAAAACTATAGACAAGACATTATGAAAATATTATTACATTTGCAAATAATTAAATCCTTTAAAAAACTTCAATTGTTTTTACTGTTGCTGCTATTTTATAATTTTTTTATAATATTTTCTTTTGCAAATCCCATTGATGATATTCCTAAAGAGAAAGAAGTATTTCCAGAGCTTGAAATCATTGAAGGACAACTTTCAGAACTATCCCTGAGATTGAATCAAAATGAAGATAGGAAATATAAGTTTCTTGCTGAGACACTAATTGCTTCTTTTGGATATAATGGCGATAGACCTGAGGAAATAATCTGTCCTTTAGATTACTATAATATAAGACCTGTAGTATCAGGATTTGCTTTTTCTAACAGATTTTTATTTACTCTTAAAGAGAGGTTAAATTATGATCTTTCTGCTGATATTAAGCTGGAAAGTTATAATTTTTCTGGTTCCAGAGAGATTGCTACTTTCTGGGGTTCTCCACTACCTTACAGGTACTTTGCAGAATCTAATTTAATTTTTGGTCATGTTGAATTGAAGGCAAGGAATCCTGATATTTCATGTAGTATCGGTAATTTTTACCCTGCTTCTTTTAGTGACCTTATCTATAGTTCTCCTTTGAATTTAAGTGTTTATGGACCTGATAAATTGCCTTCCAGAGGATTACGTATGGGTGCCAGTATATATCCTCTGTCTTTAGAATTAATATGGGGAATAGATTCCTGTCCTTATAATAATATATTTATGAAAGAAGATACTTTTCTTTGGGGTGGACGGGGAGGACTTTTTTTAAAACCTGTAAATATTGGTCTCACGTTTATACAGGCTAAAAGAACCTTTTTACAGGATACTCTGGCTTTAGACCTGTCTTCAGAATTGACAGAATCTCTTTCTTTGAAAGGAGAATTTTCCAGAAGTTTTTTTGAAGAAAAAAATGAAGGAGGAAGTGCTTTCCGGGTTTCTCTTGAAAAGCGATGGGGTAAGTTTATACTGGGAGGTCAGTATATATGGGTTTCCCCTTCTTATGATCCTCTGGGTTTACATGAAAATTTTACTCAGAGGGAACTTCTTGGAATAAGTAGACTGGCTAATAATCGTCAGGGTCTGGATACTTATATACTCTTTCCCTGGGACAGGGGAGAAATAAAATGTGAACTTATGCATTTTACTCAGATTCTCCCGAGTAAGCTAGCAAATACTAAAGGGATTTTTTTAGATCCCCTCTTTCCTGTATCTATAGGAGAAAATCTCTCATCAGGTACTTTTACAGCTTTTCAATTTTCTTTAAATAAAAATATAGGATCTTATACCTTTATTAAAGGAAAATTTGAACTGGTAAAGCTTTATCGGCCTTCTATATATTATAATATTGATTTTACACAAACAACCTGCCTTATAGAAGCAGAGGTTCAACCCCTTAATTCTTTTTCAATTGGATGTGGTTTGATTTATGTAAAACGTTATGGAGACTGGTTTACTTATAATAATTCCTGTCAGTTTACCCCTCTGTTTAAAAGTGAATTGGAAATTAATAAAACTCTCTCAGTAAGTTTTGAATATAGAAATTTAATGGCCTTTGACGAAAGAGATAGCATGAATAATTTTAATTTTAATCAAGCAATTGTAAGAACCAGGATTAACTTTTAAAAATCCAATTATTTTAGAACTTCTTGACAAATTTTTGCTGTCGTGATATAATCACTTTAGATTATTTTTGCAATTGTAAAATTTTACTTTTCAAAAGCAAGAATAAGAAATATTAAAGTTCAGCAGTTGTTAAGGAGGAATAGATTATTGGCCTGAAAATTGCAATAATTATAGTATCAGTATTTAAGTGACAAGTAATAAGTTTAGAGAATTGAAAAGCTGAAAGCTATAATTGACCGGGGTTTTTTGTTATTATGAATTTTTTTCTGGTCTTTTCTTGACAACTAATTTTGATAGTGATATACTTTATTCGTCTTTTTGTATGACTTATTTGAATTTTAATATAGATTTTTCAGGTGCAACAAACCAATTAATGCCATATTAAGGAGGTGATAAAGGTTAGTAAGGCCGGTTTAAAGCAAACCTGAAAGGGAAAGCAGAGAAGGAAGTGCTGTAATTTAAAGAGGAAACGAGGACACTCTTTTTAGAAGAAAGCCTTCCTCCTGTGGGAATTTAAATTAAGGAGGAAAAAAATAATGAAGAAAATAGCTTCAACACTTTTTGTGGTAATGGCATTAACATTGATAATGTCACTGCCAGTTTTAGCTGATCCATTTTCTGATGTACCGCAGGATCACTGGGCCTATGATGCAGTACAGATGTTAGAAGAAAAAGGATTGGTAGAGGGTTATCCTGATGGCCTTTTCAAAGGCGACAGGGCAATGACCCGTTATGAGATGGCCATGGTAGTAGCAAGGGTAATAGCAAAACTGGAACAGGTTCAGGCATCAATACCACAGATACCTGATCTTTCTATATATGCAACCAAGTCTGACCTTGAGACAATTAACAAACTCCTCAAGGAATATAAAGACGAATTAGATGCCCTTGGAGTAAGAGTTAACAATATAGAGGAAACAGTCGGAAAACTTACTGCCAGAGTAGAAGAACTTGAAAGAGTAAAAGTAAGCGGAAGTTTCCAGACTATAGCAGCCAATGTGGGTATATATGAGAGACCTGCCAATGCAGTAAACTATGGTCCTGGCTGGGCAAGTCCTACTGGTATTTATGGTGACATAGACCGTTTCTCAGGTTCAACTCTTTTATTTAATACCCAGCATTCTGGATGGCTGGGTCCATCCAGTAGCAACACTCCCTTTGGCGGATATTTAACAGTTCCCTTTGGTGGTGCTCCCATACAGCAGCAGGCTGGAATGACTCCTGGAAATGTTCCTTCTGCAATAGCCGGTGAACCGGAATTTGCATTAAATGGAGGATTTGCCTTAAGTTCCAGATTAGACCTTACCGTTACAGCGAAGATCAGTGATGATGTAAAAGCTGGTGGAAATTTAGTGGCCTACAGTGCCTTTGGCGACTGGCAGGTTTATAATAACTGGGGTATTCCTCCACAGTATAATACATTGAGTGTAATATCCGGTGGCGGAGCCAATACAATACTTGACTTCCAGGCAGACCTTGCTACCCTCTGGGTAAATGTAGATAGTGCCAACTGGAAAGTTACTGGAGAATTTGGCAATTACAATCTTCACAATGTGTCAAGTAATCTTTTCTATGGAGTAAGGAATCCATATTTTGGTTTCCATGATACCGATATATTACCATTGAACGGTGTAAACTTCCATGGAAAACTTTATGATATAATAGAGGTAGAAGCTTTTATGGCCCAGGATATAAACTGGGTATCCAATGGCCAGAGTGCTATCTGGTTTATGCAGGATCCTCTTGAAGGAGCTACAGCTATATTTGGAAATACTCCTATCCGTTATAGAAACTATCTACTGGGTGTATGGGCAGGAGCCGATTTACTTGATAAAAAGAACCTTCGTGTAGAAGGTGGAGTAATGAGAGTATATGAAGATCGTCAGTCCAATCCCAATATGGCAGGAAGTCCTACAGGAACAATACTTGATCGTGCCCCTCAGGATCAGTATATGTACGGTGTTAAAGCATCATATAAATTCCCTGATGAATGGTTAACCATATATGGAGAATTTGCCGGAACTGCTTATAATGCAAATCTGGTGGACCTTGCCAGCCGTGAAAGCGGTTTTCTTATGCAGGTAGGAGCAAAAGCAAAGATTCTTGATAACAAACTTATATTCTACGGAGAATATGACAGAACTGAAGCCAACTATGATCCTTTCGGATATCACCAGACATGGGAAAGAGAATACTGGGATGGTCTTCATGAAGGCCACTGGGCTGATTATGACATAACAGGCTTTGGCTTTGCTGTAAGGCCTGGTAAGTTTCGTCCGAACCGTCACGGTGCTGACATTGGAGTTACATACAAACTGCCTGCCGGTGAGGTATATGGTGGATTCAGATATCTCCAGCAGGTAGTGCCAACTGCTACCACACTTGATAGCAATGACTTCAACTTCAGTGATGGTAATTTAGGTCTTACCGGAGTAATCACCGGACGTCCTGGCATAAGTCTTGCCCAGAATTTACTTTTAGCTAATCCATATAATTTCTATGGTAACCAGGATTACTATTTCAGCTATAATGATCCTTCCAAAGGAAAAGAGTTCTTTGTTAAAGTAGGTGGAAAGTATGACTTTGGTGGAAATCTCCATGTTTATGGTGCCTATGATTATATGAAATTCAAAAGAGATTATATCCTGAATGTTAACAATGGCCGTTTAACCACTACCGGTCATACCTATGCCCAGTGGTTAGCTAATCAGGGTAATCCTAACTTTGGTAATTTTGCAGTGACAGATTTTTCTGCTCACTTTACTCATCTTGGAGTTACCTATGATGTAAATGACAAGTTCAGTGTTCAGGGTAATTTTGCTTATGTAAAGAACAGTGGTGTAGATGACAGCGGTTTCAACCAGGATAACGACACAATTATACCCGGTGCTGCATTGAAGTATGAATTCAATGATACTACATCAGTGGTTGTAGATTACAAATATTACAGATTCAGTGATACCATACAGACAGCCAATGATTATTCAGCAAATAAGCTCATAACCAGGTTCAATGTAAAGTTCTAAGTCTGTAATATTTTATGTTGTCAGAGAACCCCTGCTCAAGCAGGGGTTCTTGACTTTTATTACTGAGAGAAGGATTTATTTATTTTGTATAGAATACATTTCTCAGGGGTATTTCGTGAAAGCCCTGCAGGAAATTATGCATATTAGATAGGAGGAATGCAGAGTATACTGCAATTATTAATATGGATACAATTTTAAACAATTTAAATCAGAGTTCGGAAATTGTTGGTAGTCTTATAGTTGGTAGAGATGGTCTTGTTATTGCCAGTAATGTACCTGAAGGAGTTAATGCTGAACTTATTGGTGCTATGGTTGCCGGAGTTTTTACCTCAGCAGAAAGTTCTATGGAAGAACTTCGCCAGGGAGAAGTACAAATAGTTATGATAGAAGGAGAAAAAGGTAAAGTTATATTATGTGATGCCGGAGCTATTCTGGTTGTACTCCTTGATGAAGTTAAAAATTTAGGTCTCGTACGACTTGAGGTAAAAGAAGCTGTTAATAAACTTAAAGAGCTTCTTTAAAAAGTATTAACTGGTGCTAGTAGCTATTGATGCCAGAGTTATTGGTTTTAGAAGATCCGGTGTAGGGGAATATACACATCAACTTTTAAAGCATTTTTCCTATCTAGACACTGAGATAGAGTATGTTCTTTTTTTAAATACGTCTTTTAAAAATAATCAATTTGAGGAATTGACCTCTTTTTTTAGAACGAAATATCTTTCTCTTTCCAGTGAGGGAAAATTGTTTAATTTTTTAAAGACTCATGGAGAGCTTCCTGTGAGGCTTTTTCAATTGAGGCCTTCTTTATTTCATTCTCCGGGTCCCATAGCTCCTGTTTTTAAAACTGCTCCTACTGTTCTTACCATACATGATCTTTCTTTTTTAAAGTTTTCTGATATTTTTACAGGTTTGCAGAATAGCTATTACAGGGCATTTGTACCCAGGATTGCCCGTTATGCTGACAGGATTATATCTGTGTCCAGGAATACCTGTCAGGATGTAATAGATCTTCTAAAGATTTCAGAAGATAAAATTAGAATAGTATATAATGGTGTTGATATAAAATATTTTTCCAGGAGTTCTATTAAGAGGGAAGACCTTTCGAAAAAGGAAGAAAGCCTTGAAAAATATATACTCTTTTTAGGTGTTCTTGAACCGAGAAAGAATATTTGTCGCCTTATCAGAGCCTATGCATCTCTTCCAGCTTATTTACGTAATAACTATAAGCTTATAATTGCAGGTAGTGAAGGATGGCTTTATAAAGATATTTATTCTTTAGTCAGGGAACTGTCCCTTTCTGAAAGAGTAGTTTTTACAGGTGAGGTTCCGGATAATGAACTTCCTGCTCTTTACAGGGGAGCTTCTTTATTTGTTTATCCTTCCCTCATGGAAGGTTTTGGTATTCCTCCTCTGGAAGCTATGGCATGTGGTATTCCTGTAATTGCATCAAATACCTCATGTTTTCCCGAAGTTCTTGCAGATGGTGCCCTTCTTATAAATCCTCTGGATGAAGAAGAATTATCTCATTCAATGGTAAGGGTTTTAACAGATAAAGAACTTTCTTCTGAACTTGTCAGTAAAGGTATAAAAAGAGCATCTTTATTTTCCTGGGAAGACAGTGCTCGAAGGACTTTAGAGGTTTATAGGGAATTATTATATTAGTTATCAGCGGTCAGCAATCAGCAACCAGCCAGAAATGATATTATATTGGTTAGCCTGTTTCATCCAAAAAGAATAAGTATTAATTTTATCCAGGTCTTGAAAGCTGAAAGCTATTAAAGAAAGGCAGTGATAGAAATGGCCAGGGTATGGATAAATCCCGCTTTCCAGAAGAAAGAAGAAAATAAAGAAGAAATCCAGAAAAAATCTTTTAAATCTCAGGAAGAAGAAAATGTTAAAAAATCTTCTGCTCTTCCTGTGCATCAGGCACAATCAAGAGAATTTTTTCAGAAATTAATAGATATGAAAAATTATCTTACCATTACCTTTTATGATGGTTCTATTCTACGGGGGAAGTTGAAATGGTTTGATACGCAGAGTATATGTATGGAACAGGAAGGGAAAGAAATAGTTTTTGATTCCAAGAATATAATGTTCTATCGGAGTTGATATATTTGCGGATAGCTATAAATGCTCATATGGTATTCCCGCCTTACATACCTATGTCGGGCATAGGTTTTTATTCTTTTAATCTCATTTCTGCTCTTTCAAGACAGATGGTTCATGATGACTTTATAATTTTTTCTACACCTGAGGGACGTTTACGCTGGTCTCAAAGTTTACCTTTTGATTTTTGTTCTGTTAGATTGCCTACCTGGAAGAATCTAGTAAGAATTTTCTGGGAACAATTAATTTTGCCTGTGGAACTATTAAAAAAAAAGCCAATCTCTTTCACTCTCCTGCTAATATACTTCCTTTATGTAATTTTATTTCACTTGAAATTGTAACTGTTCACGATATGGCCTTTATGTATAATAGTAACCTTTTATCTCCCTGGCGTAATATATATCTTAAATATGCTATAAAAAAATCAGCCGGGAAAGCACAGAGAATTATAGCAATTTCTAACTCTACCAGAGACGATCTTATGAGGTTCTATAACATAGAACCTGAGAGAATCAGGGTTATATATTCCGGAGTAGATGAAAGGTTTAAACCTGCCGATCTATTACTTATATCGGCTTTTAAGGAAAAAAAATCACTTCCCAATGATTTTATTCTTTTCCTGGGTGATCTGGAGAAAAGAAAGAACATCCCTTTATTACTTGAAGCTTTCTCAATTCTTACGAAAGAAATGAAAATCCCTGTTAAGCTTGTTATTGCAGGTAAACCGTCAAATGCATTTTTGGAAATCCTTTCTATTATAGAAAGAAAGGATTTAAAAGAAGACATTTTATTGCCCGGTTATATAGAAGAAGAAGATCTGCCTCTTCTGTTTTCATCAGCATCTTTATTTGTATATCCATCTTTATATGAGGGGTTTGGATTGCCATTACTGGAGGCTATGGCCTGCGGTATTCCGGTAATTGCATCAAACTGTTCTTCCATACCTGAAGTTACAGGAGATGCTGCACTTTTATTATCTTCTTTTGAACCTTATGAATGGGCTTATTCCATGAGAGATTTAATTTTAGATAGAGATAAGAAAAATGATTTTATTGAAAAAGGATTAAAAAGGGTTAAAGATTTCAGCTGGGATAAAACAGCCCGTAAGACTCTGGCAGTTTATGAAGAGTTTAAGAAGGGATAATTATAGTGAAATATATATTGCAGGATATTGATGTTGAATATAGAAAACTTCTGTAATTATAATCAGGTTTACAAAAAGGAGTAATTTATTTTGAAACCAGATATTTCAGTTTTTTTCCCTGCATATAATGAGGAAGAAAATATTCCCTGGGTTGTGGAGAAAGCCTGTAATTTTTTAGATGATATAGCCAGGGAATATGAAGTTATCGTGGTAAATGACGGTAGTAGGGACTCTACCGGTGAAGTGGCAGAAAGACTAACAAAGGAGAAAAAAAATATCCGCGTTATCCATCATCCTGTTAACAGAGGGTATGGAGCAGCTGTAAGCTCAGGATTAAAAGGTTCAAGATATGAGCTTATATTTTTTACAGATGGTGATGGACAGTTTGATATTACTGAATTATCTGGTTTCCTTCCTCTTATAAATGATTTCGATGTAGTTGCAGGTTATCGTATGAAACGTAAAGATCCCTTTTATCGTCTTATAAATGCATGGGCCTATGGGACTATGATAAATCTTTTATTTGGCCTTAACATTAGAGATATAGATTGTGCCTTTAAACTCCTTAAAAAATCTGTAATCCAGGAAATTGATATTGAAGCAACAGGTGCTCTCGCAAGTGCGGAATTACTGATAAAAATTAAAAAAAAGGGATATAAGATAATTCAGAAAGGTGTGAACCATTATCCCAGAAAAGCAGGTGTTCAGACAGGGGCGCAACTCTGGGTTGTTATGCGAATGTTTAAAGAACTCTGGAAATTAAGAAAGAAGTTGTTAAATAGTGAGGAGTGAACAGTGAGGAGTTCTTCTTACTTTTATAAAGAGAGGAGAAAAAAGTTTGGACGACAAATATTTAGAAATTATTGAAAGATTGAGAAAAAATATTAATGTAGTGATAAAAGGTAAAGGAAAACCTGTGGATCATTTATTTGTGGCACTCTTGGCAGGAGGAAATGTATTAATGGAAGATGTGCCAGGTGTTGGGAAAACAACCCTTGCCAAAGGACTTGCTAAATCCATACAGG
>JAKJGF010000114.1 GCA_022704525.1 Bacillota bacterium
CCGCCATAAATCATTTCGGTTTATTCTGCTTCATAGCTTTCAAGGCTTTATCTTTATAGATTTTAGCAGTTGTATTGTTTGGATTATAGGATAGAGCTGCATCGTAAATATTAGATGAGGCCTAACCATACCTCAATCATCATATTTCCAATCTTTCAGGAAATTTATCTTTTTATTGTATTTTTCTCTTACTGCATCTCTTATGTCTTTTAGAGATTTCCTGGTAGGTTTAAATTTTCCAAAGGGTCTATCATGGTTTTGGTGTAATACAAAGACATCAAAAGGGCTTATCGTAGGAATTCCCAGAGCAAGTCTTCTATCCATAAAATCTACGTCTACAGCTCCCCAGGTTTTATATTCATTGAGTCCTCCAAATTCCTTCCAGGTTTTTCCTGTCATACCTCCGAAAACCCAGGATAGCCAGACTTCTGCAGTTTCTGTAAATTTTGTAGTACATTCCTTATTTAAGAAGGTAAGATCATGTTCCTTATACAGAGGGTCCTCTTCATAAAAGTCTTCAATCTTTCTAATATTATAAAAGTCACTTTCCCAGTCTACAGTATCCAGTTTCTCCTGTTTTTTTACTGTAAGATAATAGGTACGGGAATTAAGGTATATATTGTGCCTTCCTCTGAGATAATTATTCATTTTTTCAATACAATCAAAACAGATCATAACCTCGGGATGAGTTATATATATATATGCCCCTTCTGTCATTTTTATACCGCGATTTATTATTGCACCTGCATCTCTCCATTCACCAGGATTTTTATCGGTAAGTTTTAAATATTTTATATCCAGTTTATTCATATATTTACTCACTATATCTTCTGTCTCATCTACGGAATTATCATCCAGGATAATCACTTCAAAATTCTTTACTGTCTGTTTTTCATAGCATACTAAAGATCGTTTCAAAAGATGTGCTCTATTATAAGTGCATAATACAATACTTGCATAGTTTTTTCTCATGATTGCCAGACCCTTTCTTGCTCTATAGAATAAGCTGTGTTATAATAAATAAAAACAGGCAGGGCAAAGAGATGTTTGATGAATCTCTGGATAAATTAAAACTTGCAAAAAAAGAACTTGAAGATATAGCAAGAGAACTTGGTTTTGATATGGTTTCTATTCTGGGTGATAAAGGTATAAGCCTGAATGAAACTTTTCCTTCCCTCCTTCAGGAAAGAGCAGAAAAACTCTCCAAAGAAGATTTGCTTCGTTTATTTAAAGCCTTTTTTACTTTTCAGGGTTTAAGTCTTGTTTGCCTCGAAACTATTATAATGAACAGTTTAGACGAAAATGTAAAAAAAACTGCTGAAAAAAGACGAGCCATTGAAAATGAAATCTGGAAAAATTATTTCCAGAAACTTATGGGCTATAAAGATACTGATTAATTATATATCGATTTTTAATGAACTGAGAATAAAATCAAAATTATCTTTAAAATTCTCAGAGAAATCGTCAGGAGTATCAAAGCTCACAATAAAGAGATAACTGTCCTTTATAAATATATAATTATCCACCACATGGGCTTTCCCTGTCTCCTGCACATATTCGTACTGAACAAAGGCCGCATCCAGGCCTGATACAGAAAGACCGGTTTTAGTAAATGTTATTTTGTTTTTTATCTCTTTTTTCCAGTAATCCATAACAACATTTATATCAGATGTGGCTACAGGTTTTGCCATATTTGTTACATCACAGAAGGCTATACCTTTATCATATATACCTGTGAAATAAACATCTTTTCCTGTATCAGGTCCTATACCCCAGTTATAAGGAAGTTGAAGGGAATAATATCCCTTCGGATCTATATAAAGACATCCTCCAAAGGAATCGGATGTTAACTGAAAACTATCTTTAAGGAGAGAAAAATCTTCTTCAAAGAGAGAGTAATTTTCTTCTGAAGCTTCCAGGGTAAAAGTCAGCAATTCCTTATCTCTAAAAAGAAAATAAATAGTCTTTCTGTCAAAAATTCCTGTACTTTCTACTTTTATACTGCAATTTCCAATTAATTGAATCTCATCTACCGTAAAGTTCATATTTGTGAGGGTTTCTGTTAGTTTTTCCTGAGTAAACTTGCTATCTTTCAGCTTTTCCAGACGGTCTAATTGTTTATCTGCAATTTTCTCTTTCATTTTTGCTATAGATTCATCATTAATTTCATAATTTGTTACTTGAATCTCTTTCTTGAAATCCAGAACTGCACCTTTTAAACCTGCCATTTCAATTTCTTCTTTTTCCAGAACCTTATCAGGCTGAAGCAATTCGATAGCTTTTTTGAAAAATATATCCATAGATTCTTTTTCTTCTGGAGGAGGAAAGGACATAATGGTGAGATAACCTTCCTCTTTATCTTTCAGACCTCTAAATATATCTTTTCTTCCATCTTCCATTGTTGTCCATTTCTCTGGTAATATAATTGTATATCTTCCTCTGGGATCTTTATAAAGATTTCCTTCTGAATCTGAAGCAAAAGAAATTTGTATTAATAAAAGAGAGATAGAAATTAAAAGAAGTAATGATTTTTTCATAAAACACCTCACCTGTTTAGATTTCTGATTTTGAAACCGGAATCCTGAGAATAATTATTCTATATAAATAAAATTCGTCATAATAATTAAAATACCTTTTTGAATTATTATTAGCTTTCAGCTAAAAGCTAACTGCTGATAGGTGAAGGCTAAAAATTATTTCTCTCTTCTTGAAGCCCTGATGAGATCATCTATAAATTGTGAAGGTATGGTATAACCTGCATCCTTCATTTTTTGAATATCTTCCCAGGCCCTATCATATTCTTTTATTGTAAAATACGTAAAGGCACGGTTGTAGTAGGCATCTGGATAGGCCGGATTGATTTTTAAAGCATGAGTGAAGTCAGCTACGGCAAGTTTATATTCACCTTTAGTTCCATAAATAATACCACGACTATTATAAACCTCATAATAATTGGGGTTAAACTTTAAAGCCAGGGTAAAATCAGATAAAGCAGTATTATATTCTCCCCTGTGTTCATATACAAGACCACGGTTATATAAAGCTTCTGAATAATCAGATTTGAACTTTAAAGCCTGAGTAAAATCAACTATGGCAGAATCACAGTCACCTTTACTATAATAAGCAATTCCTCTATTATTCAGAATTTTCGTATCATATGGTATGAGCATTAAAGCCTTTGTATAGTCACGAATGGCATAATCATATTCCCCCATATTATGATATATTAATCCACGATAATTATAAGCTATGGCACTATGGGGATAATTCTTTATAACATCACTCCATAAAGTGAGACCGTCTTTCCATACAGTACATCTGTTCCATGTTAAAACAGACAGGCTAATTATTATAATTATTAAGATTGTTATAAGGAGACTTTTGATTATTTTGCTATCTTTAAATTCCCTGGAATATAACCATAGAAAACCTTCTCCTGCTATATAACTTAAACCGATTGACGGGATATAGGTATAGCGATCTGCTATTGGTTGAGCTGCAGGTATTAATTGAATAACAGGTAAAAGAGTTACCAAAAAAAATAAACTGCCAGAGATTATCTTTTTTGTATATTTTCCTGTATATATAACTAAGGTGGTTAAAAGTACAAGTGTCAGAAGGGAAATCAAAAATACAGTCTCTCCCATTACTTTCCCACTCTCTTCAGGATAGGGATATCTGCATGAAAGACTTATGGGAAGAAGGGTTTTATACAGATAAAATATCACTCTATGAGAGGCAATCAACATGCGTTCTAAGAATGTAAAGGAAAATGTATCAATTACAAGTCCCCCGGAAAGAGTAATACTTTGAATGATAAAAGCTATGGCAAAAAAAGGAATTTTATCTATAATCATATTCCTTATAGAATTTCGGTAAAAGAAATAATTTAATCCTATTAATACTACAGGCAGTGTAATAGCCATAGATTTTGATAAGATAGATAAAATGAAAAGTAATAATGAAAGGAAATAGTATTTAAGGTTTTTCTTCTTTAAATAATGAAGATAGAAAATAATTGTTCCTGTATAGAAAAATGTACAGAGAAGTTCTTTAGTTCCAGAAACCCAGGCAACTGCTTCTACCCGGAGAGGGTGTATACCGAAAAGAATTGCTCCTGTAAAAGAACTGTAAAGATTATTAGTGAACATAAAGATCAACCAGAAAACAAGCAAACTGTTAAACATGTGAATGATAAGACTTGTTAAATGATAAATAAAAGGGTCCAATTTACCAGAGTAATATTCCAGTGAATAGGTTAAAAGAGTAATGGGATGGTAGTGTCCCACATATACAGTAGTAAACATAGTAATCAGGTTTTCCCAGGATAATTCCCGAATAAGTTTGTTTGACAGGATGTAATCTTCATCATCCCAGTTTGTAAAACCATTATTAAGAGAATTAGAAAATGTAATTAATATAATAATTGACAGCAAACATGTTAAAATTATTATTTTTTTCATAAAGAACTTTCTTTTTTCGCATCAAGTAATATTCTTCTACCTCATCGATTATTTCATAATGAGATTTCACATATTCCATTAATTTTACATGAGGTTGAAATGGAACACGTTGAGGTTTACAATTAAAAGGATAGAGAAATAATTGTCTTAAGTATGCTTTCCTTTCATTGGTATCATCATATGTCTCAAGTAACATATATCCTTTGGGTATAAGTAAAAATTCATTTTCCTCCAGTTCACGAATTTTTCTGCTAAATTCTTCTTCTGCCATCCATAGCGGTATATCCATAAAGTAATCTGACTGAAATTTATTTTTAGATTTTAAATAATTATGCAGTCCTTCATTAATCATAATTGGTACACCTATATTTATATCTTTGTATTTTTCAAGTTTTTGAAAATTGTAAGATGGAGGTGGCAGATATCCTAAATATCTCCCAGTTGCAAAAAAAGTAAACTCTAAAAAAGCTTTTTCACCAGACATACGGAAATAACTAATTTTAAAACATAAGAAGATTAATATAAGGCAAAAAATATAATATCTGGTATATCTTTCTGAATGGTTTAATAACAATATTATGGGTGTCAAAATTAATACAGATAAACCATAATAAAAGACATGTCCAGAGTCACAACGACTGAGGGCACCGGGTACCATTAATATATTGAATATTATCAGAGTTATAATCAGAGGGCTATCATTTCCTCCATATTTTAATCCTCTTATCAATAATGGCATAAGATAAAATAAACTGAATAAATAAAAAATGATGTAAAGGGCAGGGACAACAGGGAAATTATTTCCGCCACTGGTAAAGTTAATTATAGAGTTGAGATATTCTTTCGGAAAAAAGAAAAAAATTATTGGAATTAAAAACAATAATATTAGACAGTAAATATATTGACGAAAACCCGTAAAGATAAGGTAAAGTATATATGCAAATAATATAAGGCAGTAGGAAATACCAATCTCAGGGGAAATCGCTAAATTAATAAATAAAGAAAAAATCGAAAATAAAATCAATAATATAACCTTTAATTTATTACATAAAGCTTTTATAGTTATATTATGAAACAACATACTATGAATAAAAAGTATACAGGCAAAAGGTGTTATAAATCTGATAAAAACATAATTTAACCCCATAGTTTCGTTCCACCCTGTAAAGGCTATAGCTGAAAAAATAACATTTTTATATTTCCCAGATATATTAAACTTATTAATAACATAAGCCAGAAAAGCCAGACCTGAAAGACTGGTTAATGCATAAAATAAATAATAACTTCCTTGAAGAGAAAATCCAAATGACGACATTATTAAATGAAAATAGGCAGGCAAATAAGCGAGAGCCGGGCCATAACCAAATTCAATGTCCTTATATAAAATTTTCCCCATTAACACAAATTCTATTTTCCTTATAAAATAAGCTTCTTCTCCATACCAATAACCCTGAGTTATGAAATAAATAATTAATGTAGTGGCAGAATAAAGAATAGCAAAGGCAATATAAACCCATCTATTAACACATGAATTTTTTGATTTTTCACTTCCTATAAATAAGGAAGGTTGTAAATTACCAGATTTACCATATAATTTAATTCCTATCCAGTAAAAAATAAAAATAGATAAAATAACGCTCAGAATAGCTATTCTATTATTAAAACCAAAGACATAAGAATCCGAACCTGTAAGTTTAGTAGGAGGGATAAAAAAAGGAAGATAAAAAATACATAAGGAAGATATGAATATAACCATAATATATATAAAAACAGGCCTTATTTTCAAATTTACACCTTCTTAATATTATGTAAAGGAGGTTTATACCAAAAAATTCATTTAAATATAATTATATGATATAATATTGAAAATTGAAATAACTAATTTTAGTTCTAGAGGCAAAAACGATGAAACCAAAAAAAATTCTATTTAATTCGAAAGCTAAAAATATACGTTCAGTTTGTCCTTATTGTGGTGATTTTTTTTCTGATGGTGATGAAGTTATCTTATGTCCTGTTGATAATACCCCTCATCATACTAAGTGCTGGGTAGAAAACAGGGGATGTAGCAAAGGAGATTTTGATGACATCCCTTTAATAAAGACTGTTTCTCCCTGGAGAATAATTAAAACAATAATCTTTATCTGTTTTGGCTTATTTTCAATAATGGCTCTTATATTTGTAATAGGGCTTTTTGTTCTTGATATAGAAGGAAATGGTACAGATCAGTTAACTCCCTCTGTTATTTCTGAGGAGAATTCACCTGTTTATAATACCACTCCTGCTTTCAGTCCAACTCCACTGCCTTATCCCGGTGATATGCCAACTCCTTTAAAGAATACACCAAAGAATACACCCAGACCCTCAGCAGTGAAAAAAGGGACACCTTCTTCTAAAAAAACACCCGTTCCCACTCCTGATGAAGATGTAAATCCAGGTGACCTTGAACCTTATAAAGAAGAAACAATATCACCGGTTATTCAGAGAACTGAACCGGAAGAAACTTCTGCAGATACTGCAGAAATTCAACAAAAAGCAGTAAAAATTGCTATGGCCCAGATAGGGAAACCCTATGTATGGGAAACTACAGGACCTGATACTTTTGATTGTGCCGGTCTATGCGGTTATGCTTACTGGATGGCAAGCGGAAAAGAGTGGAATAAATGGCATATTTTTTATATATCTGATATGCTTAAGCTCTGTAATATAAACAGAGATCTATCAGAAATCAGACCGGGTGATTTACTTGTGCGAAATAACTATGAGTATCTCAAGCCTTTCGAAATAAGAAATGAGGAAGGGCCTGAATATGAAAAATATAATACCCATGCAGCAGGCTGGCCCTATGGAGAATCACCTGTTCATGACTATGGACATATAGGAATGTATGTTGGAAAGGTAACCTGTAAGGGAACTCATTATAAGCACGCCGTTGTTGAAGCGAGAGGTAAAGACTGGGGTGTTGTTATAGATGAATGGGATAGAGATGGAAATGGTCAGCTTGACTGGGGCAATTTTTTTTATCGTCCCAGTTATGTAGATGAATAAGATGTGAAAGAAGGATTTTTAAAATAAAATATACCTTTCTTAATGACTGTATTATAGAGCTTTTTTTATCTCTTCCAGTTTTTCTAAAAATTTTGTAAAATCTTCAATTAAATTCAACCGAATTTCTTTTTCTTTTTTTAGTAAAAGAAGTGCTTCTTCTTCAAAACCTTTTTCTTTAAGCCATTTATATGAAATATTAATATTATATGCATTCTCATAATCTTTAAGCAGCTTCTTAAAGAATTCTATAGATGTTCTATTATAACTAAATACATCTTCTGTTTGTAAAATAATATCAAGTAAATTAGTAAGAGTATTTCTACCATAGTAAAAATCATAAGAACTATTGTCAGAGAGACTGAGTTCTTCAGTTTCTCTGATAAGTTTTTTAATGCCTTCTCTGAGTATATTAATTTCTTCTTCTTCTATATCTTTAACGTCCTTATTAAATAAAGGTTTCGGATTTCTGAGAACAGGTAAAATTTCTCTGAGCTGATTCTTTCTGAAGTTATTATAAACAATTATAAATTCTTCAGTTTTTTCCATCTCAAATTCTTTTATTTTTTCTCTGATTTCAGGAGGTATAATTTCCCCACTAAATATTGAAATTATCTGTTCTTCCATATCTTTAAGTTCTTTATAATGTTCTGCTATAGAAGCAAAATCCTTCAGGTATTTAATAGATTTTTCCAGTGGTTTTTCTTCATAGGACAATCTGTAACTTCTTACAATAACAAGAATTTTTCCTATTATACGGTCAAGTATTGAGTAATATATCTGATGGGCGCCGGGCTTATCTCCAAGACGACTTATCATAATCTCCATTTCTTCAATACCTAAAAATAATTTTTTTATAAGTAAAGGATAATAAGGCCCCTGAAAATATATCTTAGGAGGTGATAATAAATTTACTTCAAAAGGATCGTGTTTAATACTCCTGTAATCCATTATATTTTTACTTTTATGGCTTATCTTTTTCTGCCGGGCATACATTAGAAATTGATTATCTTCTTGTTTCATAAACAACTCACTTCAAATAAAAAAATTTATATTACAAAATATATTATAATTAAACACATAATTATTTGCAAATATCTATTCAAATTTCACTCTGATATAATATAATAATTAATATGCATAGGAATTTTCATTATTGTGTTTAAAGCTATCAGCAGTTAGCTTAAGGAAAAACTGAAAGCTGATTGCTGATTGCTGAAAGCTAATAATAATTAATGAGGATAATAGTCTATAAGTATCAAAGGAATAATTTTTTTTATGTAAAATTATGGAAGGAGATATATATGGTTATTGAACTAAAAGGCCCCATTGAACATTTTCTATGGGGCAAATTTATAATCTGCGGAAAAGAGCACAGCAGCGATACGGGGGTTGGGAAAGATATAAGGGTAAAAATTCCTTTACTTATTTAAATAGTTATAAGGTGAATAAAGAGTGGCCGGTGTATTGTATGGTGTATAGGTAGTGGGCGGTGTATTGTATGGTGTATAAGGTGCATCTGATGGCTGAGTATAGGGTGTATAATTAGTTACCGGTGCAGTATAGGGAGTGTAATTCGTTGCCGGTGTGGTATAGGGTGTATAATTACCTGCAGGTGTATTATAAGGTGTATAGGGAGTATAATCATATTCAGGTGGAGTATAAGCACCTGGATTAAAAGGGTTATAAGGTGTTGTTTCAAGATAATTCTGTGAATACACATATTGATTGGAACTATCAATTTTTGCATCTTTTGCGAGAAATTTTAATTTTACTTCCCGTCCACTGGAAAGGATAACCTTTCTGCTCCAGGAATGAGTTTTATATATAACAAAATAGTAATAAGGGGGATTTGCCCCGGGATTATATGTTATAGGCCCATTTGTTTTATTATAATATACTGGTTCTACCACATAATCTCCTGGTTTAAGATTCGTAAAAGTAAAATATCCTTTTGAATCGAGCTGAATTTCCGAGACAGTTCTGGTCTCTGGCATACGGGCAGTATTTACATAATTTTCAGTAAGTCTCACATTCCCTCCGTCGAATTTATCAGTTATCTCCACTTTACCGGAAATTGTACAAAAGTCGGAAACCGTGGCATTGGGTTCCACAGAATTCGGTTCTACAGGAGGGGACACTATCCCACCGGAAGTGACAGCAGGTACTATAGATTGAAATACCTGAGAAGCTCTGGATTCTGTTATAAAACATAATAGCAGTATACATAAAAGACATAATTTAAAAAATCTCATTTATAAAACCTCCGGTTTCACCATAGATTACTTGCCAGAAACTTTCAGGGCCTTTTCCCTGTTATTTTTAGCATCCACATTCTCAGGGTCATATTCTAAAATCTTATCATAACATTCTATAGCTTCTTTATATTTACCTTCATCATATAAAGTCAGTCCCTTATGTAACCATGCATCAGTATAACAGGGATTAAGAGATAAAGCTTTATCAAAACACTTAAGGGCTTCATCATAATTTTTCAGTTCATACAGAGAAATACCTTTATTATAAAAGTAGTCAGGTATACCGGCATTATGAGATATTTCTTTATCATACCATTTAATAGCTTCTTCGTGTTTACCAATTTTAGCAAGAATTAATCCTTTGTGATGAGAAAAACCTATTGCCTGTGGTTTAATCTCTATGGCCTTATCCAGACACTGAAGTGATTCATCATATTTTTTCTGATCTGCCAGGACTAAACCCTTATAAAACCACGGATATTCATTTTCAGGTTCAATTTCTATAGCCTTATCATAACATTTAAGGGATTCTTCATATTTACCCTCATCATTTAAAATCCATCCTCTGAATAACCAGACTGCTATATAATTCGGGTCAATCTCTAAAGCCCTATCAAAAAATTTAAGAGCCTCTTCATATTTACCATCATCATAAGCAGCAAGTCCCTTGAGATACCAGGCACTGGCAAGATGTGGATTAATTATCAGTATTCCATCCAGACACTGCATAGATTCCTGATTTCTATTCATATGAGCCAGAAGAAATCCTTTAAAAGCAAGGGCTTCCATATACTCAGGATTAAGCTCTAAAGCTTTATTAAAACATATGAGAGCCAGATCATATTTCTCTACACCCTGGGAATAGAAAAAAAGACCTCTCAGATACCATTCTTCAGGATTCTCAGATTCGGCTCTAAGTGGTAAAATATTGATTATGAGAATAAATAAAATTATTATGGTGAACAGGAATTTTTTAAACATTATTATAACCTCTCTTTACTAAAAAATTGTAATTATTATATTCGTCATTAAATTCTTATTACCTTCCCTGACAATCTGAGGAGCATAATTAAAGCAAGAACGTCTTAATCCTTAATAACCAGAAGGGCTTTGTCATTTTGTTTCTTCAGGAGACTCAAGGGAACGAAGAAGCTCAGAAGAGATTTCAATAGCTTTATTCTGACACTGAATTGCTTCTTCATATCTCCCCAGGCCATATAAAGCCAGACCTTTACCGTTCCAGGCATCAATATATTTTTCATCAATCTTTAAAGCTTTATTATAACAATCAATTGCTTCTTCATATCTGGTAAGAGCAGACATAGACATAGCTCTGACTCCCCAGGTATAAGGCCAGGAAGTATCTCTCGTGAGTATTTTATAACTCCAGTCAATAACTTTTTCATAGTCTTTTAGAGCATATAAAGTCCAGGCCTTACCTTCCATAGCCTCTCTATTCTCAGGATTGATTGTAAGTACTCTTTCATAATATAACATTGCTTCTTCATACTTTTCCTGCCTGAAAAGAGTCAAGCCTTTTCCGTTCAAAGCTTCAATATCTTCCGGCAGAATAGCTAATAATTTATCAATAGATTCAATAACTTCTTCATACATCTCCAGGGAAAAGAGGGCAAAAATCTTTTTTTTAATTACAGGAATATTGACAGGTTCAATCTTAAGAAACTCCTCATAATACTCCAGGGCTTTTCCATAATCTCCCCTGAGTATACAAAATTCTCCCTTTCTATATAATTCATTAAGATCAGAAGAAAGTAATTTTTTTAAAAATTCAAACATATTAATTATTATTAGCTATTAGCAGCCAGCTATCAGAATTTTAATAAAGCTTATATAAACCTCAAGTATTAGAGAATCCATAAAGGATAGTTTCTAATCTACCACAACTTTTATCTTTCTACTGAAGTTTTCCAATAATTTATCTTTATCAATAATAGTCCTTATGAGAGAAATCACTCTGTTCTGAGAGGAAATTATCTCCCTTTATAGTTAGTTTCATAACAATCCATAATTAAGAACCTCATAATACGTAAAGCGTGATGCGTGAGATTAACTCATTACGCATTATACATCACGAATTATTTAAATTTTAATATAATTCACTAACAGATTATATTATAACACCTGTCTTTATATTTTTATACAGCAAGATGTTAACAATTTGTTAAAAACTATTTTTATTACCTCGAAATATTATCAATACTTCGTTCCACATCTGTCAATCTATTTTTATGCAAAAGCGTAAAAAAAATTTGACAGAATTAATTTTTTATTATATAATCTTTCATAAGGATTATATTTATAATAATGAATTATTTTTTAGCTACTAGCTATCAGGATTTTAAATACTCTTAAATTATAAAGAAGGAAGGTTTACATATATGGATAAAATTAAAGCTTCTCAACTCCAGAGTTTTCTTAAAATAAACAATACAAATACTTCCTCTGCAGAGGAAATAAAAAAATCCTCGACTTTGTCTATCCCGGAACCTCCTACTATGCCTAAACCTCCTGTGATAGAATACAGTTCCTGGGAAAAAGCAGGTAAGAGTGCCAGAAACATACAGAATGGCTTTGGTATAGAGGGTGTTCTGTCACAGGTAGGAACCAGTATCAAAGTTGAAGACCTGGAGGAAGTTAATACAGGTTCTCAGACTTCTGAAGAGAAACGTCAAGATATAATGGCACAGATCCAAAATAATCCGGAAGCACTGAAAAATTATCAGAACATGCAACCAGAAGAAAAGGAAAAATTTATGACCCTGGGAGAACAAATGTATACATCGAAAGGACCGGGTTTATTTAGTAAGTCTCCGATAAAAGGTACAAATATAAATCTCATAAAACTGCTGGAAGAAGGTAAACTTTCAGATAAAGACAGTGAAGGTAAAAGCCTTCTGGATAATCTCATCTTATTTTCCACACAAAAATTTGCAGAAGGTATAGATGGAAAATTCGCACTGGAGAACGTAATATCTAAATTAACCGGTCCCGAGTTAAAGGGGATGGGAATGGGTATGGAAATGGTAGGCTTCTCTGATCCTGCTACAAAACTGGAAGAGGATAATATAAAAAATAACCCCTCTGAATATATAAGGATTGTAGCCGGTCTGTGCAGTGAAAAAGGAGAAGTAAAACTGCCCAGTGGAGATATTTTAAAAAGAAATGAAGATATATTAAAGAACAGAAAGGTCACTGGAGGTATAATCGGAGGCATGGGTGGTATGATTGGAAATGTAAGTGTCAGTGAAATATATCAGTCCAGTATAAGGGAATATACAAAAAATAAATCCCTTACCTCTGAGGAAAAACAAAAGGATATAAGAAAAATTATAGATGGTAATCAGAAAGCTAAAGAAAATTTCGATAAAATGACCAGAGAAGAACAGGATAAGTTCTTTGCTCTTGCGGAAAAGACCGGTATTATCCCGGGTCTGAGTATAATGAATTCAAGTATGCCTCCTCAGATGAATCAGAATTTAATAACCCTTCTGGAAGAGGGGAAACTTTCCGATAAAGACAGTGAAGGTAAAACCCTTTTAGATAATCTTACGTCATTGCAAAACCAGACCTTTGCCGAAGGAATTAACGATAAATTCATAGTCTATGAAGTTATCTGGAAAATAGCCAGTGCCGGTAAGACTATGGGAATAGGTATGGTGGACTCTGGTGGAGTCTATCCCTTTAATAATCTGGAGCAGGATAATATTAAAAATAATCCCTCTGAATATATAAGAATTATCTCAGGTCTCTCCGGAGAAAAGGGAGAGGTAAAGCTTCCAAATGGAGAAATATTAAAAAGAAGTGAAGGTGTATTAACTGAAAAGCCTCCCGGCAGTAAGTTTGGAGGACTACCTGGAGGTATGGGAGGTGTACCGGGTGGTGTAAGTGCCAGCGAAATTTATCAATCCAGTATAAAGGAACATATGGAACATAGAGAAGTAAGTTCCACAGAAAAAAGAGATTTTATAATGAAAGAGATAGAGAAAAATCCGAAGGCTCTGGATAACTTCAATAAAATGCCTGAAGGTGATCAGAAAAAATTCCTCTCTCTTATTGAAAAAATCTATATCCCCGGAATTACTATAATGGCTTCTACCATACCACCTAAAATCAATATGAATTTAATAACTCTTTTAGAGCAGGGGAAATTATCTGATAAAGACAGTGAAGGGAAAACACTTTTAGATAATCTTATAACATTGCAGAGTCAGAAATTCCCGGAAGAACTTAATGGGCAATTTATCTTTTTTGATGTTATCAGGAAAATAATAAAGCCTGAATCTGAAGGGCATAACGGTGTTGCTTCTCTGGAAGTAGATAATATAAAAAATAACCCCTCGGAATATGTCAGAATTATAGCCGGTTTATCAGGTGAAAAAGGAGAGGTGAAACTTCCCTCGGGAGAGACCTTAAAACGAAGAGATGAACTGTTAAAAAAGGAAAAATTATCAGCTAGCGGTCTCTATCAGTCATCTATAAAGGACTATACGGAAAACAGTAATATAAGCTCTGAAGATAAACGTAACTACATAATGACACATATAGAAAAAGATTCGAAAGCAAAAGAAATCTTTATGGATATGCCTCCGGAAGAAAAGGAGGAATTTTTATCTTTAGCAGAAAAGACATATCACGAAGGTATTACAATAATGGATTCTAATATGTCTCAATACATAGATGAAAATTTGATAATACTTCTTAAAGAAGGTAAACTTAAGGATAAAGATAAAGACGGCAAATCCCTTCTTCATATTCTCACAGACATGGAAAAACAGGAATTTTCCGAGGGCCTTGACGGGAAGAAAATATTAGAAGAGACTCTTCGGAATCTCGCAAGACCTGACAGTATATGTCAGAAGAGCAAAGGCACATGCACTGTAACAACATTGGAATATATTCATGCGAAAAATCACCCTGCAGAATATGCCAGAATTATGGCAGGTCTTACCAGTAAATCCGGGGAAGTAACACTTTTAAATGGAGATAAACTGGTAAGGGATGAAGGGCTTATAGAAGACGATTTCAGCGGAAGATCTGCAGTAGACAGAATTTATCAGGCCTCTATGATGGAATATGGCAATGGAGAAAGAGATTATATTAATAAAGAAGACGCAAGCTTCAGAGTGGAGATAAAACCTGACGGAACCAGAAGCATTGTAGAAACTGATAAACATGGTGGATTACCTTCCAGTGGCTTGAATAAAACTATGAATGCAGTATTACCATACATAAGTGAAGTCCAATATTTTACCACCGATACACCTGAAAACAGAAAAGTATTTGAAGAAAAGGTAAATCAGGCCTTATCAGAAGGAAAACCTGTACCGGTAACACTCAGCTGGGGTAAGAACAATTATTCATTCAGTTTTGGCAGCCATGAGCTTGCAGTGGAAAAAATTGACGACACTTATGTATATCTGAGAAATCCCTGGGGAGATGATGATGACATGGATTCACCGGGAAATGCCATTGCAAATGATCCTGCAAGAGACATCGTACCTCCAGGCGGATCAGGTCCATCGGGAGGCCATATAAGAATGAGTAAAGATGAGTTTTACAGACGCTTAATAGACTATACAGTTCCTGTTCAGGTTTTACCGGATATTGGAAAGATAATTGGCGGAACATTGCCGGGGTTCTTTTTTTAATACTTTCTTGCAAACTGAAAGTGCATGGGATCATTGGGCAACTGGTAGAAACCATGTTTCTGAAATATTTCTGCTATAGCTTTCTGCCCTTCTGACTGCTTTGAAGAACCCATAGGATGGGAATCTGCATTAATATCAACTGCTATACCCCAGGAATGAGTACTCAGATTATTACTATTTCTTTTATTTCTATAAAAATAACAGTCATCAAAGGTTTTTATCTCACCGGAAAGGCCTTTTGACTTTATTTCTTCAAAGACAGAGTTTAGAGTAATTCTAAAAAATCTTGTCCTAAATATTACAAATTGACATCACCTCTTGTGGATTATCAAAGAAATACTTTAAATTAGTAATAACAGCTTCTTCTGTAAAGAGCGGCATCAAATCCTTGAGTATTTTCCATAATCCTTCAATAGGATTAAGATGGGTTTTATATATGGCCTACCCCATTTCCTTATTATTTTTTCATTTTTCTTACTCATACTTTTTTTATTTCTATACCTTTTATTTTTATCCTTGATTTTGGTACATTTTTTTTAGAATTACTCTAAAGGGTAATAAAAATGTTTACCATAAAACCCATTGACCCATAATAGGAATTATGGTAAAGTAATAGAGAGGTGAATTTTATGACTGAAGTAATTTCTATTAATGATAATTTTCAGGAAGTGGATACAAAAACAATTGATGGGAGAAAAAGGCTTACTATTGGAAATCTTCTGGGAGGCTTTAAGAGGGTGAAGATTTATAAAAATACCAGAGGGGAATTGCTCTTAAAACCGGTTGTAGAAATACCTTTTTCAGAACT
>JAKJGF010000342.1 GCA_022704525.1 Bacillota bacterium
TTCTTTAAATCATCTGGTATCTATTGTCAGTACAAATCCGGCAAAACTTTTTGGTCTTTATCCAGAAAAGGGAACTATAGCAACAGGCAGTGATGCAGATCTTGTAATTTATGACCCAAATAAAGAAGTAATGATTCATCCGGAAAATCTTCAGACCAATTGTGACTGGTCTCCTTACGAAGGAATGTGCCTTAAAGGGTATCCCGAAACTACTATTTGTCGTGGAAAAATTATTGTAGAGAAAAATAAATTTGTTGGCACACCGGGTTATGGAAAATTTTTAAGAAGGAAAACCGGTGGAAAGATATAATATTATATTAGTGTCAAATTAAAGCTATCAGCAGTCAGTTATCGCTGATAACTGATTTAAGAGAGGGTCTAACAAATGGATAATGGTGAAGTAATATCAGTAAAAAACGTTGTAAAAGTTTATAATAGATTAAATAAGAAAAATCTTGTAGTTGCTCTTAAAGGTGTTTCCTTTAGTATAGAAAAAGGAAAGATCTTTGGATTTTTAGGCCCCAACGGTTCAGGAAAGACAACTGTAATAAAGATAATACTTGGTATTATACCTCAGACATCAGGAGAAGTTAAAGTATTAAATACTTCTCCCATGTCAAGAGAAAGCAAAAAGTATATAGGCTATTTGCCTGAAAGCCTTTATTATCCTGATTTTATTAATCCTGTAAAATTACTGGAATTTTATGCAGGACTCTATGGTATGAATAAAAAGAAAACTATGGAGAGGATAGATTACGTTCTTTCTCTTGTGGGGCTTGAAGATAAGAAAAAAACAAAACTGAGAGAATTTTCAAAGGGTATGCTTCAACGTTTTGGTATAGCTCAGGCTATTCTCCATGATCCACAGCTTTACATATTTGATGAACCGGCTTCAGGACTTGACCCGGGTGGACAGAGACTTGTAAGGGATATTATGATCAGACTCAGAGATGAAGGGAAAACCATATTTTTTAGTTCCCATCAGCTTTCAGAGGCAGAAATGGTATGTAATAATGTAGCTATAGTGAATAAAGGTGAAATTATAACCTGTGCCCCTTTAGAGGATTTACTTATCTCCGGAAGTAAAATTGATCTGTCCCAGAGTTATTCAATTATATTTGAATTGACTGAAGGAAAAACTCTGGATAATTTGACAAGTAATGAGAAACTCGGCATGTTGAATTTTGAAGGCACATCACACTTAAAAGTAATAACCTCCGGTAAAGAAGAAACAAATAAAGTAATTAAAATACTTCATGAAGAAGGCTGTAATATTTTAACTGTAAATCTTGAAAAGAAGACCCTTGAAGAAGTATTCCTGGAGAAAATAGGTGAGATAAATGATAAGTAAGAATTGTATAAATGTATTTCGATTTTACTTTTATGAATATTTTGAGAGAAAGATTGGGTATATATTTTTATTTACAAGTGCTGTTTTTTTGATATTGATTATGTCTCTTAAAGTATTTGATATGAATATGCCAAATAAAGTGATTATAGATTTCTCTTTTTCCGGTATAGCCATTATAAATCTTGTTCTTGCTTTCAGCATATCTCTTACGTCGGTACCATCAGATATAAAGAATCGCTATATATATACTATGCTGTCTAAACCAATAAGCAGATATGATTATCTCATAGGTAAATTTTTAAGTATATGTGGTGTTGTGGGGATAAATATTTTTCTTATGATTATTGAATTACTCTTAGTAACTTACAGCAAAGAGGGAATTTTTGAACCGAATATTATATGGGCAGGATTTTTTGTATTTTTAGCTGACGCTATAATTATAGCTCATATAATCTTTTTTTCTCTCTTTCTTCCAGTTACTGTTAATGCCTGTTTGAGTATTACCATGGTAGTAGTGGGTAATATGACTCCTGTTTACATGAATTACCTTTCTAAAGAAGAGACTTATAGAATATCTTATATTTTAGGTATTATCATTAAAGTATTTTTTCCCCATCTTTATTATTTTGATATAAAACCTGCAGCTATGAATAGTTTTTATTTGCCACCTTTTTATACTGTTTCTACTACAATATATGGTCTCTTATATATAATTTTTATCCTTTATCTGGCATGCTGGATTCTGGAAAATAAAGATATGTGAGGTGCTGTATTATGAAAAAAATAATTTTATTTATTATTTTAATACTTTCCTTTCCTTTATGTACCAATCAAATTCTGGGTGAGACCGGTTATGTAGAAAATGAACATATGGAAAGTCACACTCATAATGAAAAAGATATCCTCCATGAAAAGGACCACCATATTCATACAGATGCCTGTGGTGAAGATTGTGGACATGAGGGACATAAACATAACCATTCATCTGCCCCTTCTGATAGTTGTGGAGTGGGTAAGTATCATGATAGATATCTTATGGAATCAGTATCTGAACAACCCTGGAGACATCCCGATAAATTGTGGAAAGGTATGTGGCTCATGAATATTGTTCCTATAGTTTCTCTTGTTTTATTAACACTGGGATTAAGACCTGTTATTAATGATCTATTAAAGAAAGCAGTAAGATAGTGTATAGAGTTTTTATTGCTGTAATACTTTTTTTAATTATAGTAGGCTTCAGGTTTTATCTTGATAAACCTTATATCCATGTGATTAACCCCGGTATAGAGAGCTTATACAGTCTTTCTGTAAATATGGCTTCCGTTTTTTTTGGTGAAACCAGGAAAACTATGGCTGCCATATGCTGGGTAAGGGCGATGGAATACCATACTGAGACTTCTCATGAACCTTACTGGGCATTCTATATAATTAAAGATGAAACTATTGATAAATTGAGGAAAGAAAATATTGATAATAAGAAACTCCAATCTATCGAATCTTTGAAAAACAGGAAATTTCCGACATCTGAGTTACTTGGCAAACTTAAAGATATGTCTTTAAATAAAGAAGAAATTGATCTGCTTTTTCGTTATGCCATTTATTGGAATGCCAGACCTGATGTAAAGAGACCTGAAAATCTCTATATATATGAGGGTACTCAGATGCTCCCGATTCTCAGGTTGATTACCTGGTTGGATCCTGGTTTTATCAAGGCTTATGATTTTGGTGGTTATTTTCTGGCGATTAATCTTGATAAACCAGAAGATGGTATAGCTTTTTTAGAGGAGGGTATAAGGAATAACCCTGAGAGTTATGACCTTTATCAGGGTCTTGCTTTCATTTATTTTAATAAAATGAAAGATTATCCTCAGGCTATAAGATGTGCAAAAAGAGCACTGGATATTACCCTTAAAGTTGATTATACGAGTTCTCATAAAGAGATGGACTGTGTAAATTCTCTTCGTATACTGGGACATTCTTACAGACTGATGGAAGATTATATACAGGCTGAGCGTTATTTTTTTCTTATAAGAAAAGTTGATTCTGACTTTATTGATCTTTCTAAAAAGCTTATTAAGGATATGAAAAGTGATAAATATATACTTATTAATCAGAAAATGATAGATACTCTAACCGAAAAGATATCCCCGGATAAACTGGAGAAGCTGAGAAAATTTAAGGACAAGGAATTTTCTAAAAGAGGTTTAACTGTCAGACTGAAAATCCTGGAGTT
>JAKJGF010000115.1 GCA_022704525.1 Bacillota bacterium
CTTTCTTTATCCTCTCTTCTTCTTCTTTCTTTATCCTCTCTTCTTCTTTCTTTATCCTCTCTTCTTCTTCTTTCTTTATCCTCTCTTCTTCTTCTTTCTTTATCCTCTCTTCTTCTTCTTTCTTTATCCTCTCTTCTTCTTCTTTCTTTTTATCTTTTATAACTTTTAGATCTTCCTCTTCACCTTCTTCGATTTCTTCTATATCACCTTTATCTTCCTCTATTTCTCTTACTTCACCCTCCATTCCCATTTCTTTTCTAAAAGCTTCTAAATCCTCAGCAGTTATTTGATACTTAAATATCCTCCTATATTTTACTTTTGTTGCTTTCAATTTCCCTGACTTTATATATTTATTAATAGTAGCCCTACTTTTACCTAATTCCCTTGCTGCCTCATTAATTTCATAATAATCTTTCTTCATATCTTCAGATCCTTTCAGATTCGTATTTAAAAATAACAATAATAAATTTTACTGTCAGGCTAAAGAAATTTTACATGCATTTATAATCTTTATAAAAGACTCTGCATTCAAGCTAGCTCCACCTACTAAACCGCCATCAATATTATCCTGCATAATTAAATCCTTCATATTATCAGGTTTTATACTACCACCGTATTGTATTCTAACTTTTTCAACTACTTCAGAATTATATAACTGAGAAAGAAGATTCCTTATATACATATGAACATCTTCTGCTTGCTCTGGGGTAGCTGTATCCCCTGTACCAATAGCCCATACCGGCTCATAAGCTATGGTAACCTTCAAAATATCTATTTTATCTATTTCCCTCAAACTATGAGTAATCTGTTTCTTTATTACTTCTTCTGTACGTCCCTCTTTTCTCTCTTTACGTGTCTCTCCTAAACAAACAACAGGAAGTAATCCTTTAGAAAGAGCCATCTTAAGTTTCTTATTTATAATCTCATCAAACTCCTGAGGTTCACCTCTTCTTCTTTCAGAATGTCCGAGTAAAACATATTTACAACCTACATCTAACAACATTTTTGCTGATATTTCGCCTGTATAAGCTCCCTCCTCGGCCCAGTGCATATTTTGAGCACATAATTTTACAGGAGAATTTTTTATTATTTCGCTCACTTTTTCCAGAATAGTAAAAGGAGGACAGATAAAAACATCACATTCTGTAAGGTCACACAGATTATTTACTAATTCTTTTGCCAGTTTAATTCCCTCATCTATAGTTTTATACATTTTCCAGTTTCCACCTATAATAGGATTACGCACTTCATTTCCTCCTTTACAAATTATACTACTCTAACAATAACAACTAAAAATATTCTCTAAAAAAAAATCTTTCCCTTCTTAAATTTTAACAATTTCGTAATATTTCATTATCAGTAGAATACTTGAAGAGTATGCATAAAAAGTGTAAAATAGTATAAGTTATCAAATGAAAGGATAAAATAATAAATTATGTTTCTAAATTTTTTTAAAACTTTATTTTCCCATAAATCGAAACCCAGAGAGTATTATGAACCTGAAAAATATGATATAGAAAAAGAACTGGAAAAATATCAACATATGGTTGAAAGAGGAGAATTGGAAGAGACTTCAAATTATCGACTTGGGAAGCTCTATCAACATAAAAAAGAACTAAAACTGGCTATTAAAAGTTATAAAAAAGTACTCCACGTTAATCCCACTGATGGAGAAACTCATTATAATCTGGGAATGATATATTTTGAAAAGAATAATTTTAAAGATGCTCTTCAGGAATTTAAGGAAGCTGTAAAATATAATCCTCGGGACCTTCATGCCTGTAATGCCCTGGGCAATACCTTTCTTAAACTCGGTGAACTGGATATGGCCTTAAGACAATATAAAAATGTAATTAAAATAGATAGGGAAAATGTTTATGCTCATATGGGCATTGGTAATCTTTACCTTGAAAAAAAAGAATACGAAAAAGCTCTTGAGAGATATAATAGAGTTATAGAAAAAAAACCATTTCCTGAGGGTTACATTAATAAAGGGAATGTCTATTTTTGCCAGAAAAAATATGATCTCGCCATAGAGGAGTATAAACATGCCATGGAATTAGATCCTTCTGAAAAAAAAGCTTATTATAATATGGGTCTCGTCTATAATGAAAAAAAGCAAATAGATAAAGCAATTGAATTTTATAAAAAAGCTCTGGAACTGGATCCTTCCTTTCACCTGGCTACTCTTAATATTGGCATAGCATATTTTAATCAGGACAATTATGAAGATGCTGCCTTTTACCTGGAAAAAACACTCAGATTAAATTCTGAAGAATCATGGGCTTATTATAATCTCGGATGGACTTATTATAAACAGGGTAAATTCGAACAATCTATAATAATGTTTCGAGAAGGTATGAAGAGATCATCTGAAGATGTATGGACTCACTACAACCTGGGATGGGTATTTGCCGTTCAAGGTAAAATGGATGAACTGGAAAAACAGTATAAAAAGGAAATAGAAGAAAATCAGCACAACGGAAGAGCTTACAATAATCTCGGTAATCTCTACGCAAATGAAAACAGGTTTGAAGAAGCCATAGAAGCTTTTGAAGAGGCAATTAAAATTGAGCCGGATTATTACTGGGCATATAATAATCTTGCATGGACCTATGCTAAAGAGAGCAGATTTTCTGAGGCTATAGTTTATTATAAAAAAGCTATAAATTTAAAACCTGATTTTACTATTGCTCTTAATAACCTGGGTGTGGCCTATGCCGGACAGGGCAGGTTACCTGAAGCACTGAAGGTTTTTGAAAAAGCAATTACTCTGGATTCAGAATATATTTCAGCTCTCTATAATCTGGGACATATTTATCTGAAACTTGATAGAATAAATGATGCCTACAATGTATTTTACAAAGCTGTTGAAATTGATATATCCTTTACAGAAGCCCATATATCTATGGTTTATTGTGCTTTTAGATTAAAAACCATTGAAAAACTTATAGATTATTATATAAATAAACAGGATGATTATAAAAAAACAAATACTATAAGCCTGTCACTGGGAATATGCTATTATTATAAAAAAGACCTGAATAATGCTCTTTCCTACTTAAAGGATTCAATTAGCCTTAAACCTGTTGTGTTTCCTTCTATACGCTTTTACCTGGCCCAGCTATATTACTATATGGGAGATATAGACAAATGTTTGAGAGAAATTGAAAGAGCTTTAAAAAAGGATCCTGATAGAGCAGAACTCTATTATAATAAAGGTTATTATCTCAGAAAAAAGGGCAATATGGAAGAAGCCAGGAAAGCTTTTAGAAAAGCCACTAAAATTGCTCCTTATTCAATAGCTTCTCTCTGTTCCCTGGCCTATGTGGCTTATGATGAAAAAAGATTACAGGAAGCAGAAAATTATGCAAAAGCTACTCTGGAAGAATCCAGTGGAATTGATGATGCTTATTACTTACTGGGATTAATTCAGGAACAAAGAGTTAATAAAGAAGAGGCTTTCAGTTTATATAAACAGGCTCTTGAATTGGACCCCATAAATATAGATGCAGAAAAAGCGATGAGGAAATTAGAAGGTAATCTGTCTAAATGTTAACATAATTTTAAAATTAACCCTATTTACATATTTATTAAAAATTGTATAATATTAATATAAATATATATAATCGTTTTTTTCTAAATTTCAGGGAGGTAACTATAATGATTGAACATTCAAAAAATATATCTGGCAAAAAAGTCAGTCACACAAATAAGCCTGCCCATAGTAAAGTAAAAAAAGAACCCCAGGACTCTGTATTAATAGATCCGTTTATAGGTCAAGACGATAGTGTTATTATAACTTATCCTCAGGAAAAAATAGAAGCTGCTAAAGAACGTATGGAAGAAGAAGGATTTAAATTTGATGATAAAGGGCTGGCTCCATCCATAATCTATTCCGCCGGAGAAAACACATTATGTAATGCAGAAAAGGCAGTTATGCTTATGGGTGGAAAAATTACAGGAAGTCTGTGGTTACTTAATGCCTTTACTGCAGATCTATCTCCTGAAGCCTACTGTTATTTTCTGGAAAAAATGCCAACCTATGCTCCATGTCCTGATAGACACTACGAAAGCCTTGTAAAACCGAGAAACCACAAAGCCTTTGAAACACTGGCAAATTTTTCTCTTGATGATTTATTCCAGAAAGAAGATTAAAAAAATATTAATTAAAAGATAACTTGACTTTTGTTTATCAAATTCTTATACTTAGAGAAATATTTAAAATTTCTCTGAATTTTTTTATAGAAAGGAAGACAATATGGAAAAGCTGACTGATTATCCTTATACATTTAACCTTGCCGGAGAAACTATAGAGGTACATAAAAGTATGATAAGGAAGATTACTGTCGATGGTATAGAACAAAAAGTATCACTCGATGGCGTTGTAGTCGGATTATCTCACTCTGAAGAAAATAATGATTATGTTATAGTCATTCAGTATCCCGTGGGAATTTATATGATTACAAAAAAATACGGATGGCTCGGCCCCTTCGAAACAGCTGAAGAAATCACTTATGATGTAGAAAGCGGCATACCGGTACTTAAAGGTCAGAAAGAAGGGAAAAGCGGCCTTTATATGCTTTAATCCAGGCAATTATTTAATAAATAGAATAGGCAATAGAAATAATAACTCTATTGCCTATTGTCTATTCAGTATTTATTATGAATTTGTGGAGGTATAAAAAATGGCATTTAATCTTAAAAACAGAAATCTTATTACTCTTAATGATTATACTACTCAGGAGATAAATTTCTTAATAGATCTCTCTGCAAAATTAAAGGCAGATAAATATGCCGGCATATATGGTAAAAATCTGGAGAACAAAAATATTGCTCTCATATTTGAAAAACCTTCTACCCGTACAAGGTGTGCTTTTGTAGTAGCCTGTATAGATGAAGGAGCTCATCCTGAATATCTGGGTAAAGATGACCTTCAATTCGGGAAAAAAGAAACAATAAAGGATTCAGCCCGTGTTCTGGGACGTATGTTTGATGGAATTCAGTTCCGGGGTTTCAAGCACAGCACAGTAGAAATACTCGGCCAGTACGCCGGTGTTCCCGTATGGAACGGTCTTACGGATCTATTTCACCCCACTCAGGTACTTGCTGATTTTCTTACAGTAAAAGAAAACTTTGGTTCCCTAAAAGGGGTTTCCTTTGCTTTCTGCGGAGATGGAAGAAATAATGTAGCAAACTCTCTTCTCATAGGCGCTGCCAAATGCGGTATGGATTTCAGAATTGTAGCTCCAAAAGAACTTTATCCTGATAAAGCACTTGTGGCACTGGCAAAAGACTTTGCAAAAGAGACCGGTGCAAAAATAAATTTACACAGTGATGTAGATAAGGGAGTAAAAGGGGCACAGGTAATTTATACAGATGTGTGGGCATCTATGGGTGAAGAAGATAAAATAGCAGAACGAATAAAACTCTTAAAACCCTATCAGGTAAATATGGACATGATTAATAAAGCAGATAAAGATGTAATTTTCCTTCACTGTTTACCTGCTTTTCATAATCCGGAGACAGATCTTTCCACTAAATATCCTGACATCTGTGAGGTTACAGAAGAGGTATTTGAAAGTAAATATAATAAAGCGTTCGATGAAGCTGAAAATCGAGTGCACACAATAAAAGCCGTTATGGTAGCTACACTGGGGAAATAGAAAAAGTGAAAAGTGAAAAGTGAAAAGAAGAAATACTAATCGTTTCACTTTTCACGATTCACGATGATTAAATTATAGATTGTTATAACCCTCATTATAAATAATCACAGGAGACTTTACGATCTTCATTTTTCCGTCTTCAACTGAAATCTTTCAGTCATATCTGGATTATTTTAATAATCAGCTAAATGGTAAACCTGCTGTAATAATTTTGGATAATGCTTCGTGGCATAAGAGGGGAAAACTTTCCTGGAAAAATATAAGACCTGTGTATCTTCCATCTTATTCTCCTACTCTTAACCCTATTGAAAGATTATGGAAAGTATTAAAAGATATGATGCCGGTTTTTAATGAAATTTCAAATGAAGATAAACTTCAGGAAATTATAATCAATAATTTGCAAACCTTTTTTCATAATCCAAACCTGGTAAAATCTATATGTGGAATTTCGAAATAATTTTTTGAGAAACACTCTAAAGGATTTAGGAAGATCAAACAGGTATTTTAATTGAAAAACAACTCCCCTTACTTAACCGGCTTTCCACAGAAATCTCTCCTTTATGATTCTCTATTATTCTGTATGATATGGCAAGCCCCAGCCCATTACCTTCTTTTCTGGTGCTGAAGAAGGGAGTAAATAGTTTTCCCATATTTTCTTCTGGTATTCCCACACCTGTATCTAAAAAATCGATCTTTATATATTTCTCGGATTTCATTATCTTAACCGAAAGTCTTCCCCCTTCCGGCATGGCCTGAATTGCATTTAATGAGAGATTAAGAAAAACCTGCTGAAGTTGCTGTGCATCTCCATAGATTTCCGGCAGATCCTTTTCTATCTCTTTTTCCACAGTAACACTGTTTTTTTTCAGTTCAGGTTTTAAGAGTTTTATTACAGGCTCAAGAACTTCTTCTATTTTGCATGGCAGAAGTTCAGGTTTTACCGGCCTTGCAAAGGAAAGAAAACTATTTACCACTTTATTTAACCTTTCCGTTTCCTCTAAAAGTATGCCCAGAAACTCCCCTGCAGGTGAATCACTATTAACACTTCCTTCAATTACCTCAACAGAACTCTTTATTGAACTGAGTGGATTTTTTATTTCATGAGCAAGACCTGCAGCAAGTTCACCGACGCTTCTCATTCTTTCGGAAACGATAAGCTGTTTCTGATATTCTTTCATTTCATCAAAGGCAATCTTTAATTTTTCTGAGGCATCTTTGTAAAGCTTCTGTTCTTTTCTTATCTTTTCAACCAGTATTCCTGTGATAAAAGCGATTACGATAAACAATACTATTTCAAGTAACTGTACTATATATTCTCCCGGCGAGAGATCCCATTGACAGGTAATATGGATAAAATATATTATTCCGACTGAGAGTGATATAATAAGCCCACCCCTGATACCAAAAGAAAAAACTCCGTATATAATGGGTATGTAGTAAAGCTGTCGGTAAATCTCATGGATATGAAAAAACCTGTGGTGAACAGGTGTAAAGAAATGAAGGAGAGTAATTATCACCCAGGTTACTGTTATTATAATTATATCTTTACTTCTATCTGTTAACATTTATTTCAGTCCATATTTCTCCATCCTATAAATCAGGGCAGATCTCGTTATAGAAAGAAGTTGTGCAGCATGGGTTTGATTATTCTCTGCCTCTTCGAGAGCCTGTTTTATAAGTTCCTTCTCTACTTCTTCAAGGGAAATTCCCTCCTCAGGCCAGTCAATATTTATTTTTCTCATCTTTTCCTGTGGAATGAGTAATTTTTCCGGAAGACAATCTGCAGGGATTACATTTTCAGTAGATAATACTATACCTCTTTCTATAACATTTTCAAGTTCTCTTACATTTCCGGGCCAGTTATATTTTTCAAATACATCCATAACCTCTTTTGAAACACCTGTGATTCTTCCTTCAGGACAGTGTTTTTTTAAAAAAAAATCAACCAGAAATGGGATATCGCTCTTCCTCGACCTTAAAGGCGGAAGTTTTATGGAGATAACATTCAGACGGTAATAGAGATCATCTCTAAATCGCCCTTCCTCCAGCTCTTCTTCAAGATTTTTATTTGTTGCCGTTATGAGACGGACATCAATTTTAACGGGTTCCATTCCTCCGACTACATCTATTTCTTTTTCTTGAATTACCCTTAAGAGTTTAACCTGAAGTTCCGGTTTCATATCGCCTATTTCATCTAAGAATATTGTTCCTCCCTGAGCAAGCTGAAATTTACCCTTCTTATCACTTACGGCTCCTGTAAAAGCACCCCTCTTATGACCGAAAAGCTCACTTTCCATTAAATTTTCAGGTATGGCTGAAGCATTTATAGCTATAAAAGGTTTTTTCTTTCTCGGACTGTTGTAATGAATAGCTCTGGCTACGAGTTCTTTTCCTGTGCCACTTTCACCCAGAATAAGAATATTTAAATCCGTAGGGGCAACCTGTGAGATTAACCTGAAAACCTTTTCCATTTCAGGACTTTTTCCCACTATATTCTCAAAAGCATATTTATCTTCAAGTTCTTTTCTGAGATAGCGATTTTCCGAAACCAGAGCGGACATTTGAAGAGCTTTAGCGACTGTCATTTTAAGCTCATCTTTATTAAAAGGTTTCAATATATAATCACAGGCACCCATTTTCATGGCTTTAACTGCATCTTCAACTGTACCGTGGGCAGTGATCATAATTACGGGGCAATCCGGCTTTTCACTGAGAACAAACTCCAGTATGAAAAACCCGTCTCTACCGGGTAGCTTTATATCACATATAAGCAGATCCGGTTCGAATTTTTTAAATAAACCTGTCCCTCTGTTTCCTTCATGGCATACTTCAACTATATAACCTTCTTCTGAAAGATAGTATGAAATAACACGGCAAAGGCTCTGATCATCATCTATAACGAGTATTTTCTTCTTTTCTTTCAATAGAATCTTTCCCTGATATTTTTTATAAATATTAAAAAAATAAGCTCTTTCTCTGACAGTTAATAGCTAAAAGACAGAATAATTATAGATTACCTTTAAGTTTGATATTACAGGTAACACATTCCAGTGGTCCGCCATCATCAGCAAGTGTTGTAACAAATGCACATTTCTTATAATAAAGCTTTTTACACATAGGACAATAACCATACTCTTTCGCTTCGAGAACTATAGTACTCTTTGACTTAATAATAAGCTTGCCACATTTTGAACAGATAACTTTCTCTGTACCACCTGAAAACAAGTCTTTAATACTGTCGAGTATACCCACTTTATTTACCCATCCCTTAAAACTATACTACTATTATATTACAAAGGATTAAAAAGGGCAATTAAAACTTCAGACATCTTCTGTAATAATAATTCTCTGCACTGTTTGCTTTACTACAGACATTGTCTGAAAACAAACACTTAATTTTTACAGCAAAACCATCAAAAATTTTAATATAAAAAAATCTTTTCTTTGTATTTTCTTATGTTGTAGCCACTGAGAAACATAAAAAAAATCTGATGGCATTATAAATGCCTGTTATAGTAATTAGAATAAAAATAAGGAGGTATGCAAGATGATAAAGCTTACAATAATTACAATAGCAGGCATAATTTTACTGACTCTAAGCGGTCTCTCATATATGGTAGCCCCTGCCATAGCCGCAGTGGGATGCACTCTCAACAACCCTGATAGGGACATAAGAAATCTCTTTCCTTCCTCTACCGGTTATAAGACTCATTTCAAAACCATAAGGAAACTCGGAGGAGAAACTATGATGACTGAAATCGAAAAAAAACTGGGAGATAAACTTGAAGAACAATATGAAAATATGGATATTGATCATGTTTATTACCAGATTTTTAAGGGGAAGGAAACGATAGGTTATGTTTTCGGTGTAAATCAGACAGGTGAATATGGACTATTGCAGCTTATTCTGGCAACAGATACCGATGGAAAAATACTTGGTTTCTACTATCAGAGATTTCGTTCTCCCAATGCTGATGCTTTCAAGGATACGAAATTTACCGGACAATTTCTGGGCCGAAGCCTTGCAGATTTCTACGCACACAGTGCTTATAAGGGTACAGAGCAAGACCCATTGAGAAATATTAAAGATCCTACAGGCAGTAATGACCCGGATTTCCCGCGTACAATAAGAGGTTTAAAATTCAATCTCATTTTATTCGATACGTTCTGGCTTAACAGAAAGTATGATCCATATTTTGTTAAATCTGTTTTATAATCAGGAGGTGATATTATGAGAAAAATTATGATAATAGTATGGGGAGTATTAATTGTAATAATCTTATCCGTACTATTAGCCGGTTGTGGTAAAAAAAACAAGGTCTATGGTCAGGCAATTTCCAATAACCCTGTAATCACAATAAAAGAGCTTCAGGATAAGAAAAAAGATTATTCAGATCAGTTGGTAAAGATACAGGGTAAGATTACAGATGTCTGTCAGGATATGGGGTGCTGGTTTAATGTAAATGACGGAACAGGAATTATGTATATAGATCTTGAGATGGGGAGAAATTTTACTATACCCAAAAACACGGCAAATCAACCGGTATTAGTTGAGGGTAAGCTGGAATATGATAATGGTTCGCTATCAATCATAGGTTCAGGAGTCAAAATAGGGGAATAAAAATTTTAATAGTTGAGGGTATATTTAAAGAAGCTGATGGACACCTCTCTATCAATGGCCAGGGAGTTCAGATTAGTAAGTAAAGGAAGTGATAATAATGAAATTCATTATAATAGCCTTTAAACAATTGCAAAGACAGAAGATACGTTCACTTCTCACCATAGCAGGTGTAGCAGTGGCAGTAGCAGTTCTCATAAGCCTCATGGGTTTTAACAGAGGCTATCAGAAGGCACTGACAAATGATATCGAAAAACTTGGTTATCAGGTATTAATAACAGCAAAGGGCTGTCCCTATGAAGCGGCAACACTTATGTTAAAGGGCGGAGGAGGACTTAAATATATGGATGAAGACATATATCAAAAGATAGTGGGTGACCCACGAATCGATAAGATTACTCCTCATTTGATACAATCTGTTTACGATCCAGAAAGAAATGACGGGCAGGGCGGAATTGCAATGTTTGTTGGCATTGACTGGAAGAGCTGGCAGGCTCTTAAACCCTGGATGAAGTTCCAGAAACCGACAGATAAGCCTGCCGACAGTCCCTGGTTTAGTTCGGATAATGCAGATGAAATAGTAATGGGATATGAAGCGGCAGAATTTGAACAGAGAGCAGTGGGAGATAAGTTTTATATACCCGGAATCAATAAAGTCGTAAAGGTTGTAGGAATACTTGATAGAACAGGAACACAGGACGATGGAGCTATATATGCGCCACTTAAGACAGTTCAGAGGCTTTTCCCTGATGTAGCAGGTAAACTTACGGGAATAGGCATAAAATTAAAACAGGTAGAACAACTGCCGGAATTTGAAGATACCTACTATAAAATTCCTGAGATTCAGGTTGTGAGTATGACCCAGGTAAAGGGAACCATAATAAATCTCATAACCACTGCAAAGGTTCTCATTATGTCAGTGGCGGCTATAGCCATAATAGTTGCTATAATAGGTGTTATCAACACCATACTTATGTCCGTATTCGAAAGAACTCAGGAAATAGGGATTATGAAGGCTATTGGTGCCTCAAAACTGGATATATTCAGGTTTATATGGATAGAGACAATAATAATCTGTACTCTTGGAGGAGTTTTTGGAAGTATTATAGCCATAGTGGGCGGAAGTGGCGTGGAGTTTCTGGTCAAAAAGGTCTTACCCTATGCGCCGAAGGGACACCTCGTAACAGTAGGGCCTGACCTTGTAGGACTCAGTTTTCTCTCTGCCATAATACTGGGGATAATAGCAGGACTCTACCCTGCCTTCAGAGCTGCTTCTATGAGACCCATTGAAGCTATAAGGAGCGGAGAATAAATGGTGAAACGTGAAAGAAAAAAGAAGCTTATCAGGAGGTGGGAATATGATTACAATAATTGAAAGAGAAGTGTTAAATAGGAATAAAATCGATATTCAGAAAAAAACCGTTATAAAGGCAAATAAATTGAGAAAAATCTATAAATTGCCGGCAGAAGAGATTATTGCTCTGAAAGGTATTGATCTTGAGATAAAAGAAGGTGAATTTGTCTCCCTTATGGGACCTTCAGGTTCGGGTAAAACCACCCTTTTTAATCTCATAGGCTGTCTTGATAGTGTTACAGACGGTTCTCTCCATGTTATGAGTTATGAGGTATCAAAAATGAAAGAAGAACAACTGCCGAAGGTCAGAAGGGGTAACATTGGATTTGTATTTCAGGAATTCTTTCTTATCCCTACTCTTACTGCACTTGAAAATGTAGAAATGCCCTACATATTCTCACCTGAAAAGAGAAGTAGAGAGAAAGCCCTGGCACTTCTTGATCTGGTAGGGCTCTCCCATAGAGTAAACCATTTACCAAAAGAAATGAGTGGTGGAGAAATGCAGAGAGTAGCTATTGCAAGATCACTTGTCTGCAATCCGAAATTACTCCTTGCAGATGAACCCACGAGAAATCTGGATACACAAAACGCCAGGGCTATATTTAAACTCTTCAGGGAACTTTCTAAAGAGAAAGGATTAACCGTTGTAGTAGCAACCCATAATGTAGCTCTTGCCTGTGAAGTTGACAGAGTCATACACCTGAAAAACGGCTTTATAGATGAGACAGAAGAATATTTACCTAAGATCAAACTGCAGAAAAACACAGAACAAAAGGACAGTCCGGAAAGTAATAAAGAAGAAAAGATAATCAAAGCACAGGAGCTTAAAAAGAATTATCAAAGAGGCAGTGAAATAGTTAAAGCCCTTAATGGGGTTGATTTCAGCATATCACCGGGAGAAATAGTATCTATAGTAGGTCCATCCGGCTCAGGGAAAACCACACTTATGAACCTTATAAGCTGTATGGATACTGCCACATCAGGAGAATTAAGAATAGGAAATACAAATGTAACTCCCCTTAAAGAAAACCGTCTGATAAGTATAAGAAGAGAACTTATAGGTTTTGTATTCCAGGGTTTTCATCTCATACCAACCCTTACCGTAAGAGAAAATATGGAGCTTCCTCTTTTGTTTTCCAGAAAAAAGATTGACAGAAAAAAAATTCTTAATCTACTTGATATGGTAGGGCTCAGAGATAAGGAAAATAAATATCCCTCTATGCTCAGCGGCGGTGAACAGCAGAGAGTAGCTATAGCAAGGGCGATGGTAAATGATCCGAAGATACTTCTTGCAGATGAACCTACCGGTAAACTTGATATAAAACTCAGAGATGAGATTATGGGCTTATTCAGGAAACTGGCAAAAGAGAAGAATGTGGCAGTATTTATAGCAACTCATGATCTGGAACTGGCAGCACTGACAGATAGGGTAATACATTTCCAGGACGGACAGGTAATTCCTGAAAGCCAGTCGACACTTTATTTACATTAATAATCACTGTTGTTAAAATCTCAAGGAAGAAAGGATATTATTATGAAAAAAATAAAGAGAAGAAAAAGCCTTTTTATAAATACAATTTTAATACTCCTCATCTTCCTGATATTTTTATCGCCTGCCAGAGGAGAAGATACCATAAAAGAAGAGCAAAGTGATGATGGAGAAAATGCTTTAATATACGGTGAGTTTTACCTGTTACAGACGGTAAGCACAGGAGATGACAATTTTAACACTCAGGATTCTATCGGTTTTGAAGCATATAAGAAATTTTCCGGAGAATACGGAGACTGGGGAGAAGGTGATTTACAGTTCCGTATGACCTATTCTCCTTTGAAAAATATGATAGTAACACCAATGCACGCTGATTTTGATTCTATAGGGCAACCTGTTATTTATAATGCTTTCCTGAATTTCAAAGGTAATATGGGACGAAGCAATATCAAAATAGGGCATTTCGATGTGCCTTTCGGGCTGGAGCCGGATCTGGATACTCATGCCACTCTTTTACAGACACTTGCTATGTCTAATTTCGGATATATACAGGACTGGGGTATATCACTTAACGGTCAACTGGAGAATATAGATTATGAAGCAGGAATTTTTACCGGCACAGGAGACAACCTGCTTTTTGATCGTAGTGCTTATCTCTTCAGTGGAAGAATAACCAACCCTGTAGAAAATGATTTACGTTGGGGAATATCGGCAGCAGGTGGGAAAAATCTGAGGGGAGGTAATCTGGAGAGCCTCTGGAGATTAGGATTTGATACCCAGTATGTTTATGCCCAGTGGACTTTCAAAGGAGAGGTTTACGGAGGACAGACAGAAGGGCATCCCGCCTACGGAGTTCTGGGAGAAATAGATTATATGTTCCCAGGTCAGAACCTGGAGTTGGAATTACAATTTCAACGCAGTTCCAACAGCACAGATCTCCCCGATAGCGATACTACAGCACTAATTGCAGGACTTACTTATAGACTCTCAGAATCCTGGTACCTTCGAACTGCTTACAGTCATTATTTCAATCTGCCCGGTGCAATGTCATCAGACCAGGTGGGTATTCAATTTTATTTTTACGGAAAAAATAATGAGAAACAAAGAGACAAACAAAATAATTGGAATACAGAAGAAAGAAGAAAAAAAGAGGACTTAACACTTAAGTAATTGAATCTGAGATGTTTTGGTTAAAGTTGTATTTCACAGACCCGATGTCAGCAAATAGCTATACTCCCTCTGAAGGATTTTATCCTTTATTCTTGAACTATTATAATAGAATGGAAAATAATCATGAAAACTTTTTTATTTTTAATCTTTTTATTAATTTCTATAATCCCATCTTATGCCGGAGGAACAGTTCCAGCTCATCAGGGAAGTATCTGGTATTTCCTTTTTATGGGATTCATCGGAGGAATAATACTTAACCTGATGCCCTGTGTATTGCCTGTTGTATCATTAAAAGTCTTCAGTCTCATAAAATCTGCAGGGGAAGAAAAGGGAAGGGTATTTAAAGCAGGTCTTATATTTACGGCAGGAGTACTTTTTTCCTTTGCAGTTCTTGCCACAGTTGTAGCTGTTCTTAAATCTCTGGGGCAATCCGTAGGATGGGGATTTCAATTTCAGAGTCCCTATTTTGTCCTTTCCCTTGCAGTAGTAGTATATGTTTTCGGCCTTTCTCTTTTTGATTTATTTGAGATTTCTCCACCATCGGCAGAAAAAATTGATAAACTGGCACAGAAAGAAGGGATGGCTTCAGCCTTTTTTGAAGGAATACTGGCAGTTCTTCTCGCCACACCCTGTTCTGCTCCATTTCTGGGTACTGCTCTCGGGTTTGCCTTCAGTCAGCCTCTATGGATTATTTTTACCATATTCTTTATGATAGGACTTGGACTTTCTCTTCCCTATCTTTTACTTACGGCAAATCCGAAATGGATGGACTTTCTGCCAAAACCGGGAAACTGGATGTTAAAACTGAGATTTGCTATGGGATTTTTATTAATGGGTACTGTGTGCTGGCTTTTATGGATTCTGGGGAAACAATTAAATGCTGATGCAGTTGTAGCTTCTTTAGTATTCCTACTTTTTATTGCCATATTCCTCTGGGTTCTCGGCTTTATCGAATATAAAACAAAAAAACATACGAGATGGATCATTCGATTTATCTCTTTACTCATTCTTGCAGGGGGTCTGTGGACTTCTTACGGATGGCTTTATCCCTGGAAGAATTTTTCTGCAGAACCAGAGACCACTCCTGTTACGATAGATATACCCGAAGAGGTAATAAACGGAGTTTCCTGGAAAAAATATACACCGGAAGCATTAGAATCTACAAGAAAAACAGGTAAAATCATATTTCTGGATGCCTCTGCAGACTGGTGTCTTACATGTAAAACCAATGAAAATACTGTTCTTTATACGGATAAAGTAAGTGAAAGACTCAGAGAAAATGATATTATTGCCTTTAAAGCCGATAATACAAAACGTTCAAAGGAAGTGACTGCCCTTATAAAATCTTATGGCAGATCTGCTGTACCTGTTTATGCTGTTTATCCTCCGGGAGAAAATTCCACACCGGAGATTTTACCTGAAATTATTACTGTAGATATGGTACTTCAGGCAATAGACAGGGCTTCAGGAAAAAGTCAATGACCCCGCCCACAATGGAACGGGGCTTGCGGTGCAAACCGTAAGTTCTCACATTGATTAGAGGCATAAGGAATAATATTCTTTATGCAGCAGTTATTCAGGAGAGATACATACACACCTGCGGATATCTCTCACGTCCAGTCAGCTCTGTGGTTTTAAATTAAACAGTCCTGTGGGGTAGTTGCGACACGAGGTTATCTAAATGATTGTTATGCTTAAAGGAGAATAATTACATATGACATAACCTTCTATACTACTAGAAGTAGTCTACACAAGCATATGAGAAGAGTAATCG
>JAKJGF010000116.1 GCA_022704525.1 Bacillota bacterium
AAATAAATGCAAAACTGTATATTCTGTAATAACAGATTTCATTGTAACAGGATCATAGATTTTGCGTAAGAGCCCGGACAGGGACAGGCCTGTGAAATGGATACTGACTTATCTGTTGCCGTATCAAGTTACAGGTTATGGATGATGAGTGAGAAATGAAGGTTTGAGGCTAAGGAGGCTAATGTCCATTACGCATCAAGTATTACGTCTCACGTCTCATGTTTCACGGAGGTAGAAAATGGCACATACTATAGGGCGCTATGAGATAATAGAAGAAATTGGCCGTGGAGGAATGGCTATAGTTTATAAGGGTAAAGACCCCATTTTAGAAAGAGATGTTGCTATAAAAGTTCTTCCGCCTAAATATGTTCGAAGTGATGAAGCAGTAACCAGATTTCTTCAGGAGGCTAAACTTTCCTCCCGTTTGATTCATCCTAATATAGTCAGTATATATGATGTAGGTAAAGAAAGTAATGGCGTACCCTATATAGTTATGGAATATCTCGATGGAGAGACTACTCTCTGGGATATTATGGAGAAAAAGGGTGATTTTCTTTATGTAGAAGAAGCTATAAATCTTATTACTCCTGTATGTCAGGCTATTGATTATGCTCATAGCCAGAATATCGTTCACAGGGATTTAAAACCAGAGAATATAATGATAACAAAGTTAAATATAGTAAAAGTTATGGACTTTGGTCTTGCCTGTCTTGAGGGAGTCCATAATCTCACTCAGGCAGGTGAAATTTTTGGAACTATGACATATTTTTCCCCTGAACAGGCTCAGGGGCTTCATGCAGACAGACGTTCTGACATTTATTCTGTAGGGGTTATACTCTATCAGATGTTAACCAGAAAATTGCCTTTTGAGGCTACAAGTATTCCTGTATTAATTAAACAGCATATAGAATCAAGACCTCCCAATCCTTCCCAGCATAATCCTGAAATTCCAAAGTCTATTGCAAATGCAATACTTAAAGCTCTGGAAAAGAATCCTGACGAGCGTTTTCAAACAGCAGGAGATTTATTAGATGCCCTGATGGGGATAGAAAGCAGATCTGACCTGGAAAGCAGGAGTTTTTATGCTGTTTCATCAGGAGCTTTTGCCCAGTCCCGTTTAAAACAGGAAGCAAAACTTCAGGAGAGATGGTCACAGGATGAAGAAATTTTTGGTAGAAATAAGAAGTTATCCTTTGAGAAGTTTCTGGAGGAAGAAGAGGAAGAAAAAGAGGAAGAACTTTCTAAAGATAAAAAAGTCTGTGTAAAATGTGGATGGGATAATTCAATAAATGATGAATATTGTATAAGCTGTGAAGCAAAACTTCCCGGAGTAAAACCCAAAAAAGCCAGAGAGAAGTCTGCAAAGTCGAAACCGGTAAAATCTGAGAAGGTAACTCCAAAACCTCAAGATAAACCTTCTTATGCTTCTCCCGTTGTTAGTCTACCAAAGCCTGCGCCACCTCCTCCCACCCCTGTAGTACCTAAAGATCCAATTATATATATAAAAAAGGGTAATGAGTTACTGGAAGCAGGGAAACTGGATTTCGCCATAACGGAATATGACCATGCTATAGAGATAAATCCGAGATTAACTGAACCATACTTCAAGCTGGCTCAGATTTATACCCGTCAGGGAAAACTGGATAATGCCATAAAATGTTATCTGGATATCTTGAAGATTGATTATGGTAATAAATCTGCTCTTAGAGAATTAGGAGTTCTTTATGCAACACAGCAAAAAGTAGATCTGGCTCTGGAAAAACTTGAACAGGCTGTGGAAAAAGGGGAACAGGATCTGGATATGTTTTCTCTTATGGCTGATCTGTATGTAGAGAAAAAAGAATTTACTAAAGCCATTTTACTCTTAAAGCGTGCCCAGACAATAGATCCGGATAATATTAATCTGGCTATGGATCTTGCCGACCTCTATGGAAAACAGGGTTATACCCCTGAGGCCATAGAACAGTATCACAGGCTACTTTTAAAGAATCCCAATGACCCTGATGCCTGGAGTTCTCTTGGTTTTCTTTATCTTCAAATAGAAAAAGATGATGATGCCATAAGGTGTTTTGAAAAGAGTTTTGAATATGGAAATGACGACCCCAATGCTCATTGTGAACTGGGATATCTTTATTTTAAGAATAAAAAATATGATCTTGCAGAAAAAGAATATGAGGAATCCATATTTCTGAACCCTAATAATGTGGTTTCCCATTATCGTCTCGCTTCTCTTTATTTTCTTCTTGAAAAACTGGATTTTGCTCTTGAAGAATATAAAAGGGTTATTCAACTTGATTGTAATAATGCAGAAGCCCATGGCAAACTGGGCGCTATTTATTATAAAAAGAATATGCTGGATGCCGCTATGATTGAATATGAATCTGCTTTTTCTTTAGGTTATAATAATTCTGATGACCATAACATTCTGGGACATCTTTATATGAAAAAAAATAGGATATATGAGAGTATAAATCATTTTCAGGCTTCAGTTATGGGTGATTCTCTTAATGCCAGAAAGAGAAAAGACCTTGGTATGTCCTATATATTTATCAATCAACATAAAAATGCAATTGAAGAATTAAAAAAAGTTATCAGGCTTGGCCTGGATGGGGCTGATATAAGAAGAGCTCTCAGTGTTGCCCTTGAAGCTTCCGGTAATATTGGAGAAGCTATAAAAGAAATTGGTAAAGCCATAGAGATGGATCCTAATTCTGCTCTTAATTATAATTTACGTGGTAAGGCTTATGCCCAGCAGGGAATGACCAATCTGGCCATAAGGGAATATGAAAAATCTATAAGTCTGGAACCAAATAATCAACTTGCCCATAGTTACCTTGGAAAAGCTTACCTGCAAAAAGGTCTTTATGATGAAGCCGTGAAAGTCCTTGAAAAAGTGGTGAACCTTGCACAGCAGTATGGAGTCGGTGATGCTCAAACTCTGGCAAATACTTACTGTGATCTGGGCACAATTTACATTAAATTAAAAAATCTAAATTTTGCCTTTAAGTATTTCGAGGAAGCTTTGAAGTTTGATCTCAAGATGCCAGATGCTAACCGCGGAATCGGTGAATGTTACTTTCATATGGGCAATCTGGATTATGCTGTTAAATATCTGGAAAGAGCTGTCACTTATGATCCTAAAAATGCCCGTGGGTTTGCTATACTGGGACAGGTTTATGAGAAGGTAAAAAAACTGAATATGGCCATACAGGCATATAAAAAGGCAATTTTTTTGGATCCTCAGTATGGTGAGTATTATTTTTTACTGGGAAGTCTTTATTTTAAATTCGGTAAACCTGATATTGCCCAGCAGGAACTTTTGAAATCACTCCGTTATAATAAAAATCAGCCTGAAGCAGAATTGCTGCTGGGGCAGATATATACAGCAGCAGGAAAGTATACTGAAGCTATTGAGCATCTTGAAATAGCTATATCTCTTAATAAAGATGATCTCAAGTATTACAGATCACTTATAGAAGCTTATTATAAGGCAGATGCTCTGGAACGTGGTATTAGTAAACTGGAGGACTTTATTAATCGTGCAGAACATTCTTCAATCAAAACAGAACTTACAGAATATCTTAGATTGATAAAGAAAAAGTTGGAGGAAAAGAAAAAAACAGGTATTTCCAGAGTCTTTTCGACCTTTGTTTTTAAGGACAATAAATAGTGAGAAGTGAGAAGAAGGGAAAAGTGAAAAGGGAAAAGTGAAAAGAAGTGAGGAATTACCTGCTAACTCTCACGTCTCCTCTCACCTCTCACTACTTAAAAAGGAGGTATAATTTTATGAAAAAACATCTTGTATTCTCTCTTATTTTCTTGTTATGCCTTTCCGTATCTGTTCTGGCCTATAATTACAGCAACAGAGGCGGTGGTCTTTTAAATAATCCTGTAGGTATTGAATTACTTGGCAGTGGTAATGTCTATATAGTGGATTCAGGTAATTCAAGAATACAGAAATTCAGTGATAGTGGTAAATTTATTATGCAGTGGGGAGAAGAGGGAACAGGAGAAGGGTGTTTTAATAAACCTTCCCATATTGCTGCCGATAAGGATAAAAATCTTTATGTTACTGATTCTAATAATCACAGGATACAGAAGTTTCGGCATGATGGCACCTTTATGCTTCAATGGGGTAGATCCGGTAAGAAGGATGGAGATTTTAGATTTCCTCAGGGTATAGCTGTTGATAAAGAAGGAGAAGTTGTTATAGCAGATACAGAGAATAACAGAATAGAAAAATTTACCTCTGAAGGAAAACTTATTACTCTGTGGGGTATTAAAGGAAAAGGTATAGGTCAACTTTCCATTCCCCGTGGTGTTGCAGTAGATAAATTCAGGAATATCTATGTCTGTGATTCTGGAAATGCCAGGATTGTCAAGTTTAACAGTGAAGGACAGTATCAGGAAGCCTGGGGCGGTTCGGGAGGGGATAAAAATTTATTCCTTTCTCCAGTAGATATTGTTATAGATAGCCAGAGATATGCCTTTGTTGTGGATGTTGGTAAATCCTGTATAGTAAAACTTGACTCAAGAGGAAGAAAAATGTCTACATGGGGAAGTTATGGTATTAATGCCGGTGAATTTTCCGGCCCCACAGGTGTTGCCATAGGGACTGATGAAAGATATGTTTATATAACAGATTCAGGAAATCACAGGATAGAGAAATTCAATACAAAAGGACGTTTTGTATTGCAGTGGGGAAGTTATGGTAAAGTGTTTTAAGACTTGTTAAATAAAGTTATAACTTAAATAAATACAAAACTGTATATTCTGTAATAACAGATTTCATTGTAACAGGATCATAGATTTTGCGTAAGAGCCCGGACAGGGACAGACTTGTGAGATGGATACTAACTTGTCTGTTGCGGTACTCAGTAATGGTTCAGAATTGATACGATTAACATAGTGAAAAGTGAAAAGATTACTTAACGTACTATAGTTCATGCTAAATTATATATTACGTCTCACATTTTACGTCTCACGATTTACTTTTCCTGCCTTTTCAATTATAATAATATCTGCATATTAAAATATTTCTGAAAGGCGGTTCTATTTATGAAATTTATATCAATTTTCATTACTATAACTCTTATCTTTATACTTTTGTCATCTGCTATGGCCACACAGAATATAAATGTAGCAGTGGTGAATTTTTATGGTGATGGTTCTAAAGCGTTTATAGGAGCAGGTTTTTCTGAGACTCTTTCAGAAAAACTCACAAAACTTGATAATGTAAATGTTATGCAAAGAGAATCTCTACGACCTGTTATGAATGAGATGGGTCTTAATATTAATCAGAAGTTTGATGCCGGCAAGGGACAGACTCTCGGTAAAACTGTTGGTGTCGATTATCTTGTAAGTGGTACTCTGAAAGAAAAGAATAATATGGTAAAGGTAACATATCAACTGTTTAAAGTTAAAAATGGAACTGTAGTAGCTGAAGAAACCTTAAATGGTAATATGGATCATCTTTTTGACCTTCAGGGTCAGCTTGCCATAAAAATAGCAAATTATTTTAAAACCCCTGTTTCTGATGATGTAAAAACTAAATTATATTTTATGCCTACACAGAGTATGGCTTCCTTTGAGAAGTTCTCTTCAGGCCTCCGTTTATATGAGCAGAATCGTATAGATGAAGCCTATGGTTTTTTCCTTAATTCCATTAAAGGTGATACTGCTTTCCTGGATGCCCACAGATATTTTGAATATACAGCCAGAAAAACAGGTAAACTTGATGATTTTATTAAGAATTATGAGAGTATGCTTTCCTCTGATCCGGATAATCCTGTCTTAATGAATTATCTCGGTAATGCTTATCTGGATAAAGGTAATATAGGAAAAGCAGAAGAGCTTTACAGGAAAGCTATAACAATTGCCCCTACCTTTGGTAATCCCCATAATAACCTTGCCACCATTTATGTCTTCGGGAAAAAGTTTAAGGAAGCCATTGATGAATTTGAAAAAGGTCTTTTGTATTCCGATAGAAAAGCTCCTGTTTTTTATAATATTGGTCTCTCTTATATAAATATGGGTGATAAAGATAAAGCAAAAGAATATTTTACGAAAGCTCTTGAGATAGATCCCAAAAACCCTGATTTTGTAGTTGCCAGATATTATATTTACGGTGTTAAAGTGGTAGTTACATCAAGAGAGAAAAAAGTTCCCGGAGGGACCTTCGGAGAAGTAATCCTTAATTCCGAACCTGTTTTTGAAATTCAGGATTCTACAGGAGGCTTTTCACCTGTAGAAAGAGCAAAAATAGTGGCAGGGAGATTGCAGAATATGATTGCCGATGGCCTTAAACCATATGAGATTGAAGCAGGTAAGGTTAACAGAGAGGTTGTGTTAAAATCTTCTTCCGGTCAGGTAATAATGACTATTACAAAGAAAGCCTCCGAAAGAGAAGGTACTACTCCTGAAAAACTTGCAAAGGTTAAACTGGAGGTTTTAAAAAGAATTCTCACTTCCTCAACTGCTGTTTCCTATTCTTCAGGAGGTTTTGTTCTTCAGGGTACAGGTGATAAGGTAAAAGATATGGAAGGTGCTTCAAAGGAAGCGACATATCTTCATAAAGGAGATGCCTATTACAGTGAGGGTAAATTAGATAAAGCTTTAGAAGCATACAATAAAGCTCTTGAAATTAATTCATCTTATGCCCCTGCTTATTTTTGTCTGGGGATTGTTGCTTTTGATAATAAGGATTATGAAAAAGCCACTGCTAATTTTAACAGTGCTATAAAAAGTGATGCTAAATATATTGAAGCTTTTATCTGGCTTGGAAAAACTTATGATGCTCAGGGTAAGGAGACAGAAGCAAAAGATGCTTTTTCAAAGGCCCTGAAGCTGGATCCGAATAATTCGGAAGCAAAGGAATATATGAGTGAGAAGTGAGACGTGAGAAGATTTCGTACATTACTATATGTTTGTAATAAATTACAGATCACCCTTTACGCTTCACCCTTCACGCTTTTAGAGGTGATTTTATGAAAATATGTATATACATTCTTTTATTTATTTTATTATCCCTGAATATCTCTGTGGCATCTGATATTGATATATTTAATTCCATAAATAATAAAGATTCTTCCCTTTATCTGGAAATGAGAACAAATAAAGAACAGAATGCCGCCGTAGAGGGAGATGATATAGTTTTTTATATGGCTGCCAGTAAGGACTGTAATATTATTTTAATCCGTATAACTACCGCAGGTGAATGGATAGTATTATTCCCCAATAAATCTCATCCCGATTTTCAGGCATTAGGTGGTTCGAGATATGAGATACCCGGTTTTAATATGGGGAAAATAATAATTACCCCTCCCGGTGGAACAGAGAAGATTAAGGCTATAGCTGCTACCTGTGATGACTTATTTAATGATCTCCTCGATATTTCCGGCAAGGAAGATTTTACCAGAATAAAATCTCCGGGGAATTTCTTAAAAAAACTTCAGGATAAACTTTCTTATCTTCCGAAAGAGGAATGGGGGACGGCTGATCTGTCGGTTTCCGTAGAGTCCTTCTCTTCGGGACCCACTGTTACTTCCACTCCCTATATAAATCCTGAGATAGAAAACCTGACAAAGCATAATTATGCTGATGAATATTATATGCAGGGTGTTTCTTATTATGAACAGAAGAAATATGATAAATCCATAGAGCAATTCAAGAAAGTCATAAAAGTTTCTCCCAACATGGCCTATGCCTATTATTCCCTGGGACTGGCATATCAGGCAAAAGGGGCCTTTAAAGAATCTATTCAGTATTATAAAAAGTGTTTAAATAACGGTATAAAAGAAAGGGATTGTTATATCAGAGTAGGGGAGATATATGATCAGCTCGGTGATAAAAAAGAAGCCTATCTGAGGTATAAACTTGCTTTACACATTACAGAAGGATATAGGAATATAAAGGATATATCCCCTGAAGATAAAGGTAAACAAAAAATTTATGATCTTGAAATGTTATGTAGTAAAAATCCCGCAGATAAAGATAGCAGAGTGGAACTGGCAGTTATTTATGAAAAATTGGATAAGTTTAAAGCAGGTTGTTATCATTTAAAAATGCTTTTGAAACAGTCAATACCTCTTTATGAACCATATGCACTTACAAAAGATAAGCCTTCTATAGAAAAACCTCTTCCCCCTGAACCACCATCCGTATATTATATAGAAACTTATACCTATTCTGCTCCTTATATTAAACCCTATATACCGCCTCCACCACCTCCGGCAAAGGAGTCTCCTCCAGGGTTTATCTTTAAGGAGGATTGATACCAATCTACCATCGGCATAGTTCAACTTTATTTAATACTTAAAACCTCAAAAAGTACATACTTTATGCCTTTAAAATAGAATCAAAAATTCAGATTAACGCTAAAATTAATATCCAGGTAACTGCAGCCAGGTAGAATGTTTCTTACCTGTAAATAATTTCAGACAACTTTTCTGCTCACTGTTCACTTATGTATTATCACTTCTAAATAGCAACTTCTCCTTTTCTTCTTTTTCTGGCAACATTCAAAAGATATTCATCCATACCCCTGGCGGCTTCAGGATGGAAGGCATTGATTGCACCATCCCTGTCGTCTTCGGTAATAATGACGATTCTCTCGTTTGCCGCAAGTCCTTTGAGAATACCCCGGGCGGATTCCTCCGGAGTTATGGCAGACTCAGGAACACTTCCGGTTGCATCCCAGATGGGAGTGGCAACAGTGCCGGGAATAATGGTGGAAACCCGTATATTCTCATCCCAGAGCTCATAGCGTAAGGAGCCGGTAAGCCCTATTAATGCTGCTTTGGTGGCACTGTACATACTCTGAAAGGCCATAGGGACAAAACCGATACCTGAGGCAGTGTTTGCAATATGTCCTCCGCCCTGAGCACGCATGATGGGTAATACTGCCCTGATACCGTATAAGGGACCGAAAAAGTTTACATCAAAGGCGAATTTCCAATCGGTATCTGTTGTCTCGTCAAAAGCTTTTACCAGACCGAGTCCGGCATTATTGAAAAGAAAATGAATCTGCCCGCCTCCGAACTCTGATGCCTGACGTATCATGTCAGAAACGTTTTCCTGTTTAGCTACATCGGTTTTTATTCCCATTACCTTTCCCGGGTATGTAGTCTCAAGTCTTGCCCTTTCTATTTTCAGTTTTTCATCATTTAAATCTGCCATAACTACAGCTTTTGCCCCGAGTGAGAGAAGCATTTCACACAATGCAAGTCCAATACCGGATGCTCCACCTGTTACGACTGCGACTCTGTTTTCATAATATTCCTTCATATTTAAAATCTCCTTTCTAATACTGATAGTGTTACTTTAATTACATGTCCCTGCTGTAATATTTCTCTTTATTATATCCAATACAATCAGAATATGCAATAGATATAAAAGAACACATCCATTTGCGGCAAGAATCACACCGATGATAAGTCCGGGAACCAGATTGGGCATAAGCATGGATGTGCCGAATAGGATCTGCAACAGATTCATAGTCAGATTAACTGTAAAAAGTTTTGCCACCACAGAAGAAGCAGGAGCAGGTGGGACTTCTGACGGGGTTTTACGGGAAAGGCATATTTTCACCAGTGTAATAATACCCCCCAGTATATTGAGCACGCCCACAAGTACCGTCAATTGGGCAACAAGAATTTCTGGAATAATACAGGATACAATTCCGATGGCCGCAAATAAAATCCCCCCGATTATTACCGGCCATGATCGTGGGAAAACACCAATCGGCGTACTGCCGGCGGCAAGCATTTGAACCGCAAAAATCACCATAAGAAGGCCAAGCTGGGCATTTTTAGAAAAAGGCAGGAAACCCAGATTTACAGGAATAAGCAGTAAGCCAAGAAGCAGCATAAAAACACCTATAAGGAGAAGCATAGCCTGATCTGTGGAAAATTCAATATCCTTTCCGGCGGGTTTCTCCGCCTCCGGATATTTACGATAGATTTTATGGATTACACAGGCAAGATAGAAGATGGCAAGCCCATAAATCAGAATCACAACTGCCGCCATAGGTATTGTGTTCGGATTTTGTTTCCAGAGAAACAGTGCAATCAGAATAGACAGCACATAGACAGCAGAACATCCGGATATGAGATGCCAGAAAATCCCGCCGTATTTCACCCAGGTTCTGAGTTTATCTCTGAGAAAGCACATCTGTATGAGCAGTAGAAAACCTCCAGGCCCAAAACACAGAAACAGCAGTATCCGTGGAAGTTGTTTAAAAATCGGGATAAAACAGGTAACCATACCAGCAGCAGCAATCATCACACCTGCCACAAGTAAAACCCCTGATCTTCCCATCTCTCCAAAGGGCGTTTTCCCAAGTGTTATTATCTGCAGGGCAAATATAACCAGAAGCAATCCATACAGACCGTTTTCATAATAAGGGAGGGAGCCTTCAGACACAGGAAAAAGGAGAATCCCTGTAATCATCATGGTCATGCTGCCAATCAACAGAATTACCACTTCCAGTGGAAGATCTGCTTTCTTAAGTAATACCAATTTCATCCTCTTTATCTCACTCATTCTTTCTTACAGATAATAAAAGCAAATAGACATATGCTATTTTCACTTATATAAATTTCACCTTAATATTATATTTGGGCATAGTTCGAGAGGTATAAAAAATATCCTGTAATAGCAGGATATTTTTTTATACTTCTCGAACCATGTCGAATAAGGCTTTGTTTAAAAAGTACAAAAGTATAGATATATAAAACTAACAGAACAGGGAAGTTATAAAAGATGAAAAGAATGCTCTTAATATTTTCCCACAACCTTACTGCCGAGCAGAAAGAAGAAGGAGAAGAAAATCTTTCTGTAAAGGAATTCATATCTCTCCCGAATGATCTTCAGTCCCTCTGGTCACAGATATCCCCGGAAGGTGAAATAGATGAAAAAGCCGGATTTTTTATTGAATGGATCAAAAATCATGCAGAGAAAGGCGATTTTGCACTTATTCAGGGAGAGTTCGGCATGACCTTTGCTCTGGTGGACTGGTGCCTGAGGGAAGGGATTGTGCCGGTTTATTCGACTACAAAGAGGGTTTATGAACAGATTGAAGAGGATGGGAAGATTGTGAACAGGCATGTTTTCAGGTATGTGAGGTTTCGGGAGTATAAGAGGTTATACAATTAATTGAGGTATTCAGATTATGTCGGAAACAGAAGACGGTGAATAGATATGGGAAAGATGAAAAAAGGCAACAATCTTCACAAACAGATATTGTGCAGCAATCTGCTACACAAATAAACAATCTACCATCTGGCTATGGAGCATTTTTAAAGGAGCTAAAATTACGGATAAGCTCTTCACAACTCAGGGCCAGTCTATCTGTAAACAGGGAATTAATTCTTCTTTACTGGGATATTGGCCGGAATATACTGGAACGTCAATCTTCGCAGGGCTGGGGAGCAAAGATAATTGACCGTATTGCATCGGATCTCAAGAATGAATTCCCTGATATAAAAGGGTTTTCTCCCCGTAATCTTAAATATATGACGACTATGGCAAGAGAATATAAAGATGAATCATTTGTGCAACAGGTTGTTGCACAAATTCCCTGGGGGCATAATGTCCGAATATTGGATTATATAAAAAACCATATCGAGCGGGAATGGTATCTAAGAAAAACCATTGAAAACGGATGGAGTCGAAATGTTCTGGTTCATCAGATTGAAAGTGGTCTCTACCATCGACAGGGACAGGCCATAACAAACTTTGAGCAGACTCTCCCCGTTCCCCAATCTGACATGACCAGAGAAATATTAAAAGATCCCTATGTATTTGACTTTTTAAACCTGGGAGAAGATGCCTCAGAAAGAGAGTTGGAAAAAGCTTTACTCGATCATATAAAGGAATTTCTCCTTGAACTGGGTTCAGGATTTGCCTTTGTTGGCAGTCAGTATCATCTGGAAATAGGAAATAAAGATTACTATATTGATTTGCTCTTTTATCATTTAAAGCTTCGTTCTTACGTGGTAATAGACCTAAAAATGACTGATTTCGAGCCTGAATTTGCCGGGAAGATGAATTTCTATCTATCTGCAGTAGATGATCTGTTACGACATCCGGCAGATAATCAGACTGTAGGCATTATAATGTGTAAATCGAGAGATAAAATTACCGTAGAATATGCAGTAAGGGATCTTAATAAGCCTGTTGGAATTAGCAGTTATTTGTTAACAAAGATGTTACCTGAAGATCTTAAGAGTAATTTGCCGGCTATTGAAGAACTGGAGTCAGAATTAAAAAAGAGTTGATAAGAGTTATTAAGAAGTAGCATTCAATGAAGATTGAAAGGAAAAATTTTATGAGTTCGAATTTTTCAGATCTATTATTACTTATTGGTACAAATCCCCTGCCTAATCTTATTGTAGCAAAATACTTTTTAAAATACAATTCAGAGCTGAAAAGAATATGGCTTATACATTCAGAAAAAAGAAATGATATAAATCAAAAAGGTACATATAGAGAGGCTGAAAATTTAAAGAAACTTATACAAAATCAACCTGATAGTCAAAATATATCTTTTGAATTCGTTTCTCTATCCAATGTAAGCAGAGCTAAATCTATAGAAAAAAATCTTACAGAACAGTGTATAGATAATTTATCACCTGGTTGTTCACTTAATCTGAACTATACAGGAGGCACAAAGGTGATGGGGACACATATTTACAGAATAATTGAAAAAACAAATAAAATAAAGAGAAAATCTTTTTCATATCTTGATGCAAGGAGTTTTAGAATCATAGATGATGAAGAAGATATAATTACAGAAGATTTAAGGGATAAAATCTCTATATCTTTTCAGGACATCATAGATCTTCATGGATTTAATAAAAAAAGCCAGATATCAGAAATAAATTTTACTGACGCAATAGAAGAATTCAGAAAATTAATTTCCAGGGGACAGCTAAAGGAATACTTCGATATAGAACATGGTTATAACAGGAACCTCTTTTTAAATAAATATGGCAAAGGTGGTCTGGCAGAAAAGAAAAAAGATTTAGATATGGATAGATTAAAAAAATTTATTCCCAATAAGGCTTTTTTATCAATCATTAAAAGTTTACCTGAAGACTGTCGTTTATTTGATGCCACCGGAGAATTTATAGGCCGGGATATGAGCAACAGAAATTGTAAAGATACCATAAAATTTCTCGATGGAGGATGGCTTGAAGATTATTTATATAAAATATTTAAAAGTAGTTTAAAAGATAAAAATATTGAAATACAAAGAAACCGTGTTATCAGCAAAGATGGATGGCCAACAACTTTTGAACTGGATATAGTGTTAGTTAAAGGATATCAACTTATTGGAATTTCATGCACCACAGCAAATGAGAAAAAACTCTGCAAAAGTAAAGGTTTCGAAATTATCCTGAGAGCAAGGCAGATCGGTGGAGATGAAGGAAAAGCTATTTTAATATGCTGTGCAAAAAAACATGATAGAGAAACCCTGGAAAAAGAGCTTCAATTAGATACAGGAAGTGGCAGTAACATAATAGTTCTTGGTATAGATGATTTAGAAGAAAAATTATTGCTTGATAAAGTTCAGGACTTTATCAGTGATTAATTATGGAGGTTAAATATGAAATGTTATGCAGTTTTAATTGATACTGTGTCAATTCAAAAATATGTTTTTGGAAGTAATAAGCTAAAAGAAAACCTTGGTGCTTCTTATCTGGTACAGGAAATTTACGACTCATTACTTAATAAGGCATTTGCAGGAATTTTTCCTGAGCTGAAAATTGACCTGAATGCATGGAAAAATAATCCGGAAAAATTACTGATTCAAACTCATCCCTTTGAAGCAGGATATATTGGTGGAGGTAATGCGCTTTTATTCTTTAAAAAAGAAAATAAAGCAAAAGATTTTATCAAGGAATGGACTAAAATCTTATTGATTGATACTCCCGGAATAGCTACAGCAATAGCTTATAAAGAATTTGATCTGGAAAAATTTAAAGAGTCATTAAAAGAACTGTTTAAACTTTTAAGAAATAACAAAGCAAAATATGTTCCTCAAACTATTTTACCCAGGCATGGAATAACCGCAGAATGTTCCCGGAGTGGATATTCTATGGAAATATGGAATTATTCTGAAAAGAAATATATTTCCTCTGTTACAAATGCAAAAATTGAAGCCTCTGCAGAAGCTAAAAAAGAACTTATAAATAAATTCAGTGATTTACTAAAAGAAGATTTTACCTTTACAGATGATTTAGAAGAATTAGGTCAGATAAAAGAAAAAGACAGTCATATTGCAATAGTTCATATAGATGGAAATGGAATGGGTAAAAGGTTTCAGGGATGTAACAGTCTGGAGGAAATAAGACGTCTGTCTATATCTGTTAATAAAGCCACGAAAAACGCCTTCAGAGAACTTCTGGGAGAAATTATAAGTAATTTTCATAAGCAGAATGTAAATCCTATTCCCATACCGGAAGAAGACGTAAAAAATTATAATAATGATATTACAAGAGCAGAAAAGGTTCCCAACCTGATCAAACTTTCTGCAAAATGTGAAGTTCCCTGTTTTTATGTAAAATGGGGAAAAGATAGAATATCCTTCGGTCATACAGGTATGTTCAGACTTGCCTATGACAAAACCATAAAAGAACATATACCTGAACAGTTGCAGGATAAGAATAAGATCGATATAGCAGAGTCAATTTTTGGAAACAAAGAATCCTTTGCCGGGAGGGTATTTTTTGAAGATATCTTTATAAAAGAAGGACAGAATAATGTCTCAATGGGAGAAAAGACACCAAAGATTTTATCTTCTCCAAAACCCACGACTTTTCAGCACTATCTTGTACAGACCAGAGATAATATAAGGCAGTTAAACCATTACAACACCGATTCATCAATCAGAGGATATAAACTCTACTGGCATAAATCCGGGAAAACCTGGGAAGAAAAAAATCTGGCAGAGATTGATAAACATAAAACTCAATATACCAGGATTAATCCTGTAAGGGAAGGAATAAAATTTGCAGGAAAAATTCGTTTTGAAAATTTTTCGGATGTAGAGCTTGGTTCACTTTTATTTGCCCTTGATCTGCCTCAGGGATGCTGCCATAAACTGGGAATGGGTAAACCTCTTGGACTGGGTTCTGTAAAAATCACACCGAAACTATTTTTATCTGATCGTAAAAAGCGTTATGAAAGTCTTTTCGGCGAATGGGATATTAATGGAGCCGGAGATATAAATAAATTCAAAAAGGATTTTGAGAAATATATTCTGGAAAAGACCGGAGAAAGTAAGGCCAATCTCTGGGAACTTGATAGATTTAAAGACCTTAAGGCAATGCTGAATTTCAACATAGGAGTAACTCTGGAAAATCAGGGAGAAACAGATTATATGCAACTGAATGAATTCAGAAATCGACCCATACTTCCACGGCCTTCCAGGATAAAACTCAGAAAATAAATATAGAAATAAGGTTTAATGAAGTAACTTCTATAAGCTACAGCCGGAATCTGGAGAAAATTATTTCTGGAGGAAAAGATAATAAAATAAAAGAATAGGATGTAAAAACCGATGAATGTTTAAAAACGACTCAAAATATTGTTGATCTATTTATTCAGGGAGTCAAATTTAGCCCGGATTTAGAGGCCAGTGATGAAGAAAAGAAAATCTTAAAACAATATGGAGCTATTTTTCTGTAGCTATGTAATAGGATCTGACAGTGAACCACATAAACGATCTGCTATAATTGTTGATGTACGATATATTTCCGAATTCTCCGGGTTCTGCTTGCTATTAAGCCACGAAAAAATATCCTGTCCAGCAATCTAATAATTACGGAAGTCACTCTGTCTATCTCATTTTGAAGCTTTTCATTATTTATTTTAGGAGGTAAACTTTTCTATTTCCATATTTTTTATGAGATTAGGTGAACTATTACTTAGAGTAAGTACAAAAAGTAATGTCCGAAAAATATTAAGTAACTATTTACCTGTTACGAGTATGTAGAGAAACTTTAAGACAAAATTTTTTAGAAATACTCTATACCTTTTATTTTTATCCTTGAT
>JAKJGF010000343.1 GCA_022704525.1 Bacillota bacterium
ATACCTGGGATTCAGGAATCTTAATTTTTCACCCCCTGAAGCCTCCCTTTCAGGCCTTACTTCCTGTCTTATTTCTGCCCCCGGTTACGGGTGGGAATGGGAAAGTTATACCTGGGTGGGTTTTGGAATGTTCAGTCAGCTCTGCGGTATGTATCTTATGCCTTTATCCGCAGGAGAGGTCTATAGATGTGTGGAAAGAGGGAAGGGATATTTCCAGGCAGTTTTCTTTTTAAGTCTTAATTTCCTTTGTCATTTCTTCTTCGGCTATCTTGTGTCATTATTTTCTTTTTATTTAATCTTTATAGTCCCTGATAAGAAAAAGATACTCTATAAACTGAAAAATCTTTCTCTTATAGCTCTTTTTACTTTTCTTGTCCTTATGCATATACTTATACCATTTTACCTTCACAGAGATTATCATGCTCAGAGTGTCTATGACCCTTTATGGAAATGGTATTCTTATGGAATGGCTACAGTTCTTGGAAAATTCTTTAATGGAGAAGTCCTGGATGGAGGGAGATTTCCCGTGCTGACCATACTGACTCTTACCGGTTTTCTAATTTCCCTCTCCAGAAACAGAGACCATTACAGAGTAACCTGGTTTATCTTTTTCTCTGCCTTTATTCTCTATTTCGGAAAACCTTTCTGGGGTGACCTTATTGGAATACTTCTTCCTATGGGAGAAAGTCTCCATCTTCACAGGCTTATAAATCTGGTTTATTTCGGTGCCATAATGTGCTGCGGCACAGGTCTTTCATATTTATGGCAGAAGATAGATTACGGGAAAAATAAAAAGAGACTCTTTTTAAGTATCTTATTAACCTTTCTCTTACTTTCTCCCGTATATTATAACCGTTTTAAGTATTCCCGGTATAATCTTTTCTGGATAAAGGATGGAATAGTTAAAAAGGCCGTTGATTATCCTGATTATTCTTATGTTATGTCTCATATTAAAGATACTCATAAGGTAAGGGTATATCCAGGAACAAGAGCCAACTGGGGGAATAGTTTCAAAGTGGGAAGTGTCCAGGCCTATTCGATTCTTGCAGTGGATAAGATAGACTGTCTGAGTTATCTCCCCTTCACCTGGTCACTTAATGCGGATGTTCAGTGCTTTTTTGATGAAAACAGATATTCTCATTACAGACTTTTTAACGTGGGTTATGTCTTGTGTGCTCCCAATATGGTCTTTCCTGATTTTGCCCTCAGAGTAAGTGAAAAAGGGAAATATTCCTTAAGACAGATAGAGAATACAGGTTATTTTGATCTGGTGGATGTGCCTTTACTTGTAAAAGGAAATAAATTGAATGTATGGCATATTAATCTCCTCTGGTTAAGGAGTAATTTTGTTGATTCCGGGCAGCATATGGCAATTGATTTTGAAAACAGACTGAAGAGTTCAGATTTTAAGAGAACTATTGTTATGAAAGAGAGATCCACTTTTATTGAAGGTGGAGTGGAGAAAAATGTCTTTTCCGAAGCTCTTTTTTCAACTCCTTATGAGGAAGGACCTTCTCGAGGAAATATTATAAGCCAGTGGACAGACGGATTTCGTTATGAAGCACACCTTTCTGTAATAAGGGAATCTTATCTTCTTTTTAAGATGACCTATCATCCAAACTGGAAGGTTATTGTAGATGGAAAAAAAGGAGGTAAGATACAGATTTCTCCCTATTTTACAGGGGTAAAATTGTCGCCGGGAGACCATGTGGTAAAATTTTACTATGACCCTGGCATAATGAAGAAGATTTTATTGATTTCAGGGATTTTTTCTCTTATTTTTTTATTTTTCCTGGATTACAGAAGAGAAAAGGTTTAATTTATCTTTTATACCTGAATGATATTAAGAAATTTTTGTTTCTCATATTCAAGTATTCTAAAATCTTTTGTCATTACTAGCTTTTAAAGGCCAGGCATTAATAAAATTGCAGAGATATGAAGAGGCAATAGTGTGTTTTGATAAGGTACTTTCTATATTATGAAATTTTATGTCATGAAAAACGCAATCGAACTTGTTTTATAAAATATCATCTGATAGAATAAATTTGAAGATAAATATCAGGAAAAGTCTTATGATTAACAAACATATTAAGAGTATATCAGGAATTAAAAGAGCTAATGGATAATGCTGCTGCTATGAAGATAGCGGAATTTATAAGAAAGAGGTAATGGATTTTATAAAGTCCCTGAAGAAAATAGAAAATAAGTTCGGTGATAAAGAGATATTTAAGCTTATGTTTGCATATCTTGTCCATCCTTCCGGCCAGGAGCTGGCAAAAAAGAATAATATTATTTTGGTCTGTTCATATCAAAGATAAAGTGCAACTATTCAGGTATATTTCTCAATGAAGAAAAAGATAGTAAAATCCATCCAATCAGGACGGTTCGGTTTTATAAAGAACCTCACAAAAAATCAGATATTATATATCCTTCTGGCCCTTATAATAGCCTTTATTCTTCGTCCTTCCTTTAGTTTCCATTTCGGCTACCGTGGTGATGGATTTAAACGCCGGGGTATAACTGCTCTTAAATACGGAGTCTGTAATATTCAGAGATATGACACGAGCAATACTTAATTGAAATCCCTCTTTCCGGGAAGGATCTTATGGATCTTGTAGTGACTGACGGCGGAGACGGCATTGACAGGGATCACTCCATATGGGGAAATGGAAAGCTCCATAGATGATTTTGAATGAGGCCGACATGTCCTCCATAGTAGAGGAAAGTAAATTGAAAAGGGCTGTCTTTTATGGACGGCCCTTTATTATTTTTATCATAATATATTGACAGATTCTTAGCGGCTTTATTAAAATATCCATAGATAATGAAGATATTTTAAAAAGAATTCATTTTTAAGAAGGTAAATATACAAGAAGAAGAATCTAAAAAAAAAGAGTGGAAAGACATATTATAATTAAAAGTCATTATCTATATGATTTCTGCGATGATATTTGTTATAAATCGAAAAACCTGTATAACTACTCAAATTATCTCATAAGATAGGAGTATATATTTAATCATAAATTTATGGGATTATAAGAATAGTAAAAGGTATATTATAGTTAGTTTCATAACAATCCATAATTAAGAACCTCGTAAAGCGTGATGCGTGAGATTAACCCATTACGCATTACGCATCACGATTATTTAAATTCTAATAAGTTATGAAATATACTATAAATTATTTAACCTTCCACTACAAAGGAAACGTCATAGATGACTTTGAAATTAAGATTTGATCCGAGATATATTTTGATAGTTGCAGTATGTTTTAATCTGTACTGCCTTTTCCCGGAAATAAGTCTTATAACACCCGATATGAATGATAATGTCTTTCATTACGGTCTTATACTCAGACTGGGAGATGCCCTTAAGGCAGGGGAGACCTTCTGGGACTGCTGGGTTCCTTACTGGACCATGGGATTTCCCGTATTTCACTATTATCAGTTTTTACCTCACCTTATTGTAATAATCATTTATACTTTACTCGGGAAAACAGTTCAACTCTTTACTCTTTTTAAGATAATTCAGTATTTACTCCTTTCCACATTTCCCAT
>JAKJGF010000117.1 GCA_022704525.1 Bacillota bacterium
GATAAATCTTTTTCAGAGGACACAGATGTAAACGGCAAGGGTACAATTCATGAAGTTGGTGCATTAAATGATCAGGATGATATACCTCAGGATCAAAAAAAGTTTTTTGCCACACTTGAAGATCCGAATAATCCAGAAGGTATTCCTACTACTGAAGGAAATGTTTATATAGGAGGAAATTTGAAAACTGCAGAGAACACTACTTCTGCCATAGGCCTTGTTGCTGAGAATTATATGTATCTTCATAAACTGGAATCTTCTTCGACTGATTATAATGATTATAAAACATTGGAAATCAAGGGTGTCCAGTTAAATTCTATGCGTCAGTCAACACAGTTTGATTTCTTTAATTATTTAGGAGAAGGTAACTATTATGATGAAAATGATCCAGACCCTGTTAATCGTAGAAAAACTACTTATTTCACTACTGGCGCAGGTTCTGAAACCTTTAATGGAACATTTGATTTTTTAGGTCAGATGGTTGGTACCAATCCGGATGTAGAAGGTGATACAGATGGCAGGGGTTATGCAGCAAAGATGGAGATCAAATATGATGAAAGATTTAAATATTATACGGCTCCACAATTTTATACTGAAGATTACAGTGTACTTACGCCGAATCTTCTCCTATTTGCCATAAGCGCATTCTTTGACTCAGGAAGTCTTGGTAGTAATAAATAGTAGTGTTTTTAAGGAGGAAGAGAGTGGTTAGTAAAAAAAATATCTGGAAAAATATAATTACAATAATACTCATATATATTGTTTTCTGTTCTATTTCTTATTCCGAGTCTCTTGCTCTGGTGTCTAAACCTGTAAATAAAATGCCCGGTGTCAATTTACCAACACCTGATCCGGCAATTCCCACACGTGTTCCTGTTCCTACAAAAAATAAGGATGAAAAACCTGTTACACCTCTTTATATGATAGGTAATCCCACGCCCAATCCCAGTCCTATATTTGTTGAAATAAAGGATGGCACTACGTCTGTTACTTCTAATAAAGGTAATTCATCTACTGGTAAACTTGTGTTTTTGCTTGTGGCAGTAGTGGTTTTTATAGGAGCTATGACTTTATTTTATAAAAGTCAGATGAAAGGATAAAACTATGTTTTTAAATAGAAAAATATTAAATAGAATTTCCGGTTGGACTCTGATGGAAATAATGATAGCTATGGCTATTATTCTTTCTCTTACTGCTATTTCAGTAGGTAGCTACAGAGTATACCAGAGAAGTCTTAACTTTAGAGGTGCTTTAAAACAGTTAGAAGGAGATTTAAAACAGTTACAACAGATGTCTATCACTAACCCTTATCCTGCTGAACAGGCTAATATGTTAAATCCTGTTACTTATCGGCTACAGAGTGATGCAGATAATAAGGGATACACACTTGAGGTATGTGATACAACAGGTGTAAGTGATAATGAACCACCACGAAAAATAATAAAAACTGTAAGATTTCCCGGTGATATTATGTGGACAGAGGCAGTAAATTTAAGATTTCAACAGTTAGGTGTACCTGTTAATGCAGGCCAGGCTGAAACTGTCATATTAACCTTAAGAAAAGGTGCTGCTGCTGAGGAAGCTAATGATGTTAAAAAGTCTATAACTATCAACGCTTCCGGCGCCATTACAGCAGAGAAATATTAAAGAGGTAACCAGAAGATTACTTCCAGGCCTGCAGGAAGAATATTTTTTAAGTCTATTCCTCCTCTATGGGCTTCTATTATTTCTTTTACTATGGGAAGCCCAAGACCTGTTCCTTTTCTATCTTCAGGCTGTTTACCTCTGAAAAATCTTTCAAAGAGACGGGGAATTTCTTCTTCTTCTATACCGGGGCCTGTATCTGTAATTTTTATATAGAGCTTTTTCTCTTCTATATATGTATTTATAGTTATCTTGCCCTCTGGAGGGGTATATTTTATAGCATTATCCAGTAGATTTATAAATACTTGTTTTATCCTGTCTGCATCAAATGTGATTTGTGGTAGAATTTCAGGGCAGACATAATTTAATTTTACTTCATATCTTTCTATCTGTAATCTGAACTGTTCTATAACATCCAGAAGAAGTTTTTTTAGATCTCCCCTGTTCATAATAAATTTTATTTTATGATCTCTGAGTTTTGCTAATTCCAGCATATCATTTACAAGTCTTGTGAGTCTGTCTGTTTCCTCTTCTATTGTTTTTAAAGAATGTTTCCATAGAGCTTCTTCCGGTGGGTAATCATCCATTAAAGTTATACAAAAACCTTTGATTATTGTAAGAGGTGTCCGGAGTTCATGAGATACATTACTGAAGAATTCTGCCCTCATATTTTCCAGTCTTTTTAATTCTGTTATATCTCTGAAGACGATGATTGTACCGGGATTTTCACCTTTTTCATCCTGAAATGGAGCAAAGGTAAAATGAAATATTTCTTCAGGGGTAAGGTTTATTTCTTTTTGTATGAGGATTTTTTCCTCTTTTGATCTTTCTATAAGTATCATTATCTCTTTTTTCTCCCAGATTTGTTCAATAAGTTTCCCTGTGCCTTCTCTGCTATTGAGGGATAGTTTTTTTTCTGCTGCAGAGTTTAAAAAGGTAATTTTGTTCTCCATGTTAATAGCTATAAGGCCGTCAACTACATTTGTGAGGATGGCATTTATTTTATTTTTTTCATTTGTTATTTCGTCTATAAAGTTTTTGAGTTGATCTGCCATATAATTTATAGTAACAGCAAGTTCTTCAAGTTCAGGAGGATTTTTTACAGATTCAATTTTTTGCTGAAAATCTCCCTGAGATATTTTAACAGCTATGTTTTTTAGCTTTTTGATTGGTTCTGTAACTGTTCTGGCAATAAAGAATCCTATTATACTGACAGCTAGAACTGCCCATATAGTAGCAAGCTCCAGGCTTCTCATCATTACAGTTAATATATGCTGTACCTGATTCAATGAAGAAGAAACATCTACAAGGCCTATTATTTTCTTCCAGGTAGCTATAGGAACAGTAATATGGATAAGTTTTTCATTATTTTTTTCTTCTATCCATTTTATTTCATGTTCTTCATAGAGAGCTTTTCGACCTTCTTTATTGATAGAGCTGTTACTTTCATACTGTTTTTCAGAAGATACTATAAGTTTGCCATTTTTATCAAATATTTTAAGTATAAACTGTTCCTTTATCTCAAAGTTTTCTATAAAAGAGAAGGCTGACTGATAGAGATCTTTCTCATCCCAGGCAAAACCGCCAAGCATTTTTGCAATGGAATGAGCCTGTGTCTGAAGATTACTTTCCAGATTAGTCATAAGTATATTCTTTAGCCAGTGAAAGAAAAGTATACCTGTAATGGTTATTGTCAGTAATATAACAAATATATATGTAAAGGTAAGCTGATATTGTATCTTGAGTTTCACAACTTATAATTCTGACTTCTTTCTTTTACTTCCTGCTTTTTAAAATTTCTTTTATTGTTTTTATGGTTTTAATTTGTTATAATGTTTTGAAAAATAGAAAGGCAGGTGGAGGGACTGTCATTAGAACAGTCATTTTTAACGTGAAAACAGATATTATAGCTTCTCTTCATCCTCTTGAAATAGAGGTACTTAATACGTTTAAAACTGAAAAAGCTTCTCTTTTCTGGTCAGTAATTCTGGAAAAGACCGGTTTAAAGGAAAGCCAGCTTCGAACCGCTATAGAGTGGCTTTTACATAAAAACCTTATAATAAGTGAATCTACAGGGGTGGAAGAAATAATAAGTCTCACAAAAACAGGTAAATCCTATGCAACACTCGGAATACCTGAAAAAAGGATTGTTCAATTCCTCAGTTCTTCAGAAAAAGATGTTACTATGGGAGATCTTCCAGCAATACTCAGTTTAGAAAAAGATGAAGTGGGACCTGTTATAGGATTTTTAAAAAAACATAAGGATCTTTCTGTAGAGGCAGGAGGAGTTTTAAAACTACTTTCCAGTAATTCTTCTTCTTATATAGAAAATAAACAGTCTCTTGTTGATAAAGTAGCTAAAGAAGAATCTCTTATGATGAAGGAACTATCTATGGAAGAAGGAGATATGGTTCGTTCCCTTTATAGAAAAAGAGGAACTGAACAGGGAGTATTCAGGATTGAGGGAAGGCCTATATTTTTATATCATCTTACAGAAGAAGGGAAATCTGTAGTGGCTGACCTTGTAGAATCCCTTAAATACAGAAAAACTGAAGTCAGTCAGATTACATCTGATATACTTAAGGATGGTAAGTGGAAAGATGTTACTTTTAGAAAATATAACATAAAACTTAATCCTCCTAAATTAAATATAGGGAAGAAACATCCCTATCGGCAGTTTCTGGACTGGGTAAGGATAAAATTTATATCCCTGGGTTTTAAAGAAATGAAAGGTTCTATTGTGGAAAATGAATTCTGGAATATGGATGCATTGTTTATGCCTCAATTCCACTCGGCTCGAAATATTCATGATGTTTATTATATAAAAAAACCGGAATATTCCAGAGAAATAGAGGAACCCTATCTGAGTAATGTTGCTTTCTGTCATGAACATGGAGGCAATACAGGTTCTGCCGGATGGAGATATAAATTTGATAGAGAGAAAACAAAAAGATTAATTCTGCGAAGTCAGGGTACGGTTCTTTCTGCCAGAACACTGGCTGCAGATCCTGAGATTCCCGGAAAATATTTTGCCATAGCCAGATGTTTTCGTTATGAACAGATAGATGCTACCCATGGGACAGATTTTTTTCAGATTGAAGGAATTGTTCTGGATGAGACTATTAATTTTCGTAAATTACTGGGACTTCTTAATCTTTTTGCTATAGAAATAGCCAGAGCTAAAAAGACAAAATTTACTCCTGCTTATTTTCCTTTTACTGAACCTTCTGTAGAACTTCAAGTGGAACATCCTGATTTAGGCTGGATAGAACTTGGTGGTGCCGGTATATTTCGTCCTGAGGTTACTTTGCCACTGGGAATTAAGGTTCCTGTGATTGCCTGGGGACTGGGGATTGATCGTATGGCTATGGTATCTCTCGGTATAAGTGATATAAGACAGCTCTTTACTCATGATTTAGACTTCATTAGAAATGCAAAGGCGGTGATATAAAATGCCTACAATTACATGTTATCATAGAGATCTCGAAATATTATATACAGAAAAACTTTCCCTTCAGAAATTATCTGAAGTCCTTGAAAAAGCAAAAGCAGAGTTTAAAGGCTATGATGAAAAAACAGGGGAGATAAAAATTGAGATTGTCGATACAAATCGTCCTGATCTCTGGTCAGCTGAAGGTATAGCCCGTCAATTAAGAGAAAGCCTGCTTCATAAAAAAAGTTCCTATCCCTTTTTCTCTGCCACTCCTTCCGGTAAAGATATTATTATAGTGGATAAAAATATGGCAGATATAAGACCTTATATAGGTGGTTTTTTTGCTTCTAATATAGAAGTAGACGAATTTCTTCTTACAGGCCTTATACAGATCCAGGAAAAATTGACTGAAAATTACGGTCGTTCCAGGGAATTAATTGCTATAGGAGTACATGATGCTTCAAAGATAGAATTTCCTCTATCTTATAAAGGTTTTAGCCCCAAAGAGATAAGCTTTTCTCCTCTTGGTTTTACAGAAGAAATGGATTTATCTGAGATACTGGAAAGACATCCCAAAGGACAGGAATATGGGAGACTTGTAAAAAATTTCTCCCTTTATCCTGTCCTTCAAGATGCTGCTAATAAGGTTCTCTCTTTTCCTCCTGTAATAAACAGTAATGACCTCGGCAGGGTAGTAGTTGGCAATAAGGCTCTTTTTGTTGATATAACAGGTACATCACTTGAGTCTGTAATATTATGTGTTAATATTATGGCCTGTAATCTTTCTGATAGAGGAGCTCATATAAGGCCTTTTATGGTGGAATATCCTTCTTCCCGTCATATGACACCACAGAATCTTAAACAGATAGTAACTCTGGAACAGGAATATCTGGAAAAAATACTGGGAGAGAAAGTTGACCCTGCTTCTATTATGGAATATCTCTCTTTTATGGGTTTTTCAGTGAGTAAGGAAGAAAATAAATTAATCTGTGAGAGCCCTCCTTACAGAAGAGATTGCCTTCATTCAGTTGATTTAATTGAAGATTTTGCCATAAGCCGTGGTTATAATACTTTTTCCCCTGAGATGCCTGAAAAATATACAGTAGGGTCTATGTCTCCCATAATAGAATTTGCCGATACCCTCAGGATGTTAATGACAGGTATGGGTTTTCAGGAATTTATTACCTATATCCTTACTGGGAAAGATAAACTTTTTGATAAAATGAACCGCCCCGAAGGTGATGTAGTTGAAGTTGCCAATGTTATGAGCGATACCTACTCGGTTCTGCGCCCTACTCTTCTTCCTGTTTTACTTGAGATAGAATCTAAAAACCTCCGTGTAGAGTTTCCCCATAAAATTTTTGAAGAAGGTGAAGTAGTAATTCCTGCACCGAAAGAAATACTAAGGAGTAAGACCTTGCATAATCTCTCTGCTATAGTTTCTCACAGTGGTGCGAATTTTTCTGAAATACACAGCTATCTTCATTCTTTAATGTTTTATCTTAATATACCATATAAACTTGAAGAAACCTCTGATCCTGCCTTTATAGATGGAAGAGCCGGAAAGATTATATCTTTTAACCGTGAAGTTGGTATCATAGGTGAAATTTATCCTGGAGTACTTGAAAACTGGGGTATAATGATGCCTGTTGCAGCTTTTGAGTTAACTCTCGATTATAATCTGGTGAGAAGTGAAAAAGATTTTTAAGATTTTATTGTCAGAGAATAGGAAGAATTGGTATAATTAAGTTGAGGGTGAGAAGTGAGGGTTTTATGGTGCAGGGGCGAATCCCTGTGTTCGCCCTCATCACCCATTACCCATTGCGATCCTGAGAGGAGGAGTTTTAAATGATATGGAGAATATTTTGCTCTTTTCTTTGTATCTTCATACTCCTTTCTATCTTTTCCTTCTGCTTTTCAAAAAATCTGGAGGTAAGTGATCAGGTATGCACTAAATGTAAACAACATATTACAGGAGAATACTGGACAATAGATGGTAAGGTTTATTGCCGTTCCTGTATGGAATCTCTTATCCCAAAATGTTATAAATGCGGAGTTCTTTGTACAGAAGGCTATTATAATATAGATGGTTATAACTATTGTAAGAATTGTTTTTATAAATATGCCAGATGTGATATATGTGGATCCCTTCTTGAGGGGACCTTCAAAAGGACTGATAAAGGTGGAAAATTTTGTGCAAAATGTGTTGCTAAATATCCTGCCTGTGATATGTGCAGTGGCCCGGCAGGGCCAAAGGGATACAAAATCAGTCCTTCTCGATATCTATGTCCGGCCTGTGCTGCAGTTGCCATATTTACTCATGATCAGCTGGCTTATATTTATAAAGAAGCCATTGCACAATTGCGAAGTCTGGGACTGGTTATAACAAGACCTGTTGATAATCTCAGTATTATGGATGAAAATACTTTGAAAAGTTACTATTATAATACAAAAAGTATGGAGTATATACCCTCCGGTGGTGTGGGAGGTTTTTATAGTTTTTCATTAAATCACCAGGGATCTGCTTCCAGAATTTTTGTATTGAATGGCCTTTCCTATGAAAAAACCCTTTCTGTTTTAAGTCATGAGCTTACGCATGCCTGGCAGATAGAAAACTGTCCTTTGGATCAATCCCTTTTATTGAAAGAAGGTTTCGCCCAGTGGATTTCCTATAAGGTTATGATTAATAAAGGATTTAGAAAGGAGGCAGAACTTTTACTTAAAATTGATGACCCTGTATACGGAGAAGGTCTGAGATATATACTTAATGTTGAAGCTTATTATGGTATTCAGGGAACTATTAATTATGTGAAGCAGGTTAAGTGAGATGTGAGCAGTGGCAGAATATTGTTCTGTTCTGTTATCGATCACTCATTACTTCTCAATTTTATTCAGTATCTTTATATTTTCTCTTATCCCGTCATAATCACTATCTGTAGATTCTACATAGCCATCTATTTTGATAGTTTTTGTCAAATCTCTTGTGTCAATAGTTTTGCCTATTTGAAGGAAGGCTTTATTCAGTTTATTAATATACTCTTTTTCCATACCCGGTCTGATTATTACAGTACCAAGAGGAATTGCTTCTGTTTCTCCTATTATTTTCATTTCTTTTAGCCTATCATCTTTTTTTCGCATAACAGACTGAGATACAATTCCTCCATCTACATATCCATTATAAACGGCGAGAAAAGAGGAGAAATCATCTCCTGTGAATTTTACTTCTGAAAAATAGGTATTAATATCTGTAATACTTTTTTTAGCCAGCATTACTCTTGGGAATAAATAACCGACAGCTGAGGATTTATCAGTGAAAGAAATTTTTCTATGTTTTAAATCTTCTATAGTTTTTAAATTGCTGTCTTTACGGACTATGATATAACTTTTTGTGAAGGGACTGCCATCTTCTATGGAACGTAAGACCGGAATTACCTCCTCCTTTTCTCTGGCTTTAACATATAAAAGTCCGTTTACAAAAGCCATATCAAGAGTTTGCTGACTGAAACCATTCAGGAGATCTGTATCATTATTAAATATTTTTATTTCTATGGGGATTCCAGTTTTGGCCATAAGATATTCACCCAGATGTTGCCACCTTTCAAGAGTAATTAGCTTACTTTCAGTATTTACAAATCCGAATATAATGGGAGGTATATTCATAAGAGGCACTGTATCTGTATAAGTAACTGAAGGTGTTGGAGTAACAGGTTCAGTGATTTTTTTATTACACCCATTAATTATAATAGAAGTTATTATTAACAATAAAAAATATATATTTGATTCAAGATATATGTTTCTTTTCATAATTCATAACTGCGTGATGCGTTACCCGTTACAGTATTTCACGTTTCACGTCTCCCGTCTCACCTTTCACCTTCTCATCCTTTTCGAAAACCTATAATAAATCCTAAAGTAAATGTTCCTATATAAGGGAAGTTTGTTATTAATATTTTCCACCATAAAGGACTTGATGCTGTTGTTACTGCAATGGCCTTATAGGCAGCTTTTTCTATGGCATCCCAGTTTACCATGATGAATTTATAATAGGCAAGAATTTGTATGGTGATAAATAATAATCCTAAAACAATGGCAAGTAATCTGGTGAGTTTTTTAAAGGTATATCCCACTATGATTCCTGAAATAAAACCAAAACCTATCTGAATTACTATTGCCGGTAAAAGGGACTGGAAATTCATTTGACCACCCCTTATTTTGCCTTATAATTTTAGTTCTCTATGAGTGTCTTTTTTCCTGCTCAGGAGGTTATCATCACTATAATAGAGGGAATTAACTGTAAAGATAGAAATATAAGAAATAATAAGCTTTATGTATTAGGGGGATAGAGATTATCAGGTGAAAAAGCAGGATAAAGTAATACTGATTTTATGTTCTTACTCGGTATTTCTACTGGTCTCAGGAACCTTTGCCGGTTTTTTGTTATATCCTTTATTTAATAAACCTGTGACGCAAATAATTTTACCTCCTCCAACACCTGCCCCTTCTTTAATTGTTCCTGAAGAAGAAGTTATTAAAATTCAAGATTTCGACAGGGGAGATAGATGGAAGCTTTTTGCTGATTCTTTTATGATGAATAAAGAAAAGAGTCAGGGGAGTTTAGATAATGTTACATGCTGTTTTTATGAAACTAATAAGCTTATGATGGTTATAGAATCAGACCATGTGAGTCTGAATTTTTATGAAAAAATTGTTATATTTGATTCCAGGGTAAGAGCTGTTTCTTCAAAAGGAATAATTCTTGGGGTTGATAAACTTACCCTTAAGGAAAAAACAAATGAATCTTATGGAGAGGGTAATGTTATTCTCTTACAGGGTAATAATATAGTTAGAAGTGATAAAATTAAAGCAGACCTGTACCTTCAGACTTATAATATGATTGGTAATATAAAAATGTTAAAAACCAGAATAAGAAGAGCAGATTTTGCTTCAGATATGAATCAGTGAAAGGAGATGTAATGAGATATTTTATAGTTATACTCATATTAACAGGACTTTTTCTTTCTCCTGTAAGAGCTCAGGACAACCCGGTTATTATATTGAATGGTAAAAATGTGGAATTTACAAAGCCTGTTCTTTTTCGTGATAATATGTTTTTTCTTCCCGCTGATGATAAAGGGACAGGGAATATTGTAAAGTATTTTGAAGGTACTATTAGTTGTAATGAAGAGGAAGTATATATAGCGAAATCTGGTAAACCTTCACGTTTTAAAATAGGACAGAAAAGAACTATTCTTTCAGGACAGGAAGGTACAACTATGTATCCCTCTTTTTTTCAGGATAATCACATTTATCTTTCTCTTGACGATTTTACCAGTGCCCTTTATGTTCATTATATATTTGATAAAGAAGTTAACAGTATAAAATTTTTACCTGCAATTTATTCTATAAGCTGTAAAGAAATTGAAGACCGTATTGATATTCTGGCATCTGCTACTTCACAGATAGACTACAGGATTAATTATTCGAAAGAAGATTTTTCTTTTATTGTAGAAGTTCCTGATTGTTTTGTTAGTCTCTCAGGAAATATAGTTCCCGGTAACAGTGATATTATTAAAGATATAAAAACCAGCCAGATGGATAATATAGCCTGTCTGAAAATAATTCTTAAAAGGGCAGTTCCCATAGCTATTTCTCCAAGGATAAATTTAAGCTCTATACCAATAAGAATTGATTTATCTGGAAATCCTGTAACTGAACTATGGCTGCCTGAAGTATCAGAGGATCTGTTAAAAGAGGAGTGCCATCTCAAAAGACCGGGATTAATAAAGAATTTAGATTTTGAAGTCACTCCTGATAAGAAAATTATAAGAATAGATACAGGTGGTTTTTTGGCTTATGAGTGGCACAGGCTTTCTGAGGGAGATAACAGGTTTTATATTGATTTTACAAGAGCTGTTCTCAGAAGAAAGAGTTTAATTAAATTAATTCAGGATGATATTATATCTGATATAAAGCTTGTACAGATTACTAATAAACCTGAACTGGTGAGACTTGTATTTCAGCTGAAGAAAAAAGTAAACCTTATTGTAGTTCCATCTGAAGATAAGATAAATGAATTACTGATTGTTATTTCTAATAATGAAGACTTATCAGAAGAATTCCCTGTCACAGGAAAAGGGTTTTTTGGCAGAGCATCTTCCGGTAGTACAATAGTAATTGACCCGGGACATGGTGGGAGAGATACAGGTGCTATTAATTCCTCTATGGGTTTACAGGAGAAGGATATAAATCTGGATATTGCTCTGAGAGTTGAGCAATTACTTATTAAAGCCGGATATAATGTTATTTTGACCAGAATGACAGACAGAGATCTTACCTGGGATGGAAGTCCAGACAGGATGGAACTTGAAGCCAGAACAGATGTGGCAAATAATCTTAAAGCCAGTGTTTTTGTCAGTATACATAATGATTCCAGCTGTAATAAGGATTTAAATGGAACCTGTACTTATTATTATAAGGATATAGATTATGACCTTGCCTGTATTCTGCAGAAACATCTTATAGCCCAGGGAGGACTTAAAAATAGAGGAATAAAAAGATCAGATTTTTATGTTCTTAAACATACTGATATGCCGGCAGTCCTTCTTGAGATTGCTTTTATGAGTAATAAAGGTAATGCTCTCTTACTTATGACTTCGGAGTTTAGAGATAAAGTAGCCGTGGGAATTTGTAATGGTTTAATGGAATATCTTGAAAATATAGTTCTTCATAGAAAATGAATACTTTTTAAGCTATTTAATTACCTGTTGCAAAACCTAATTTCTAAATTTGAAAGGAAAAATTAAAAATAAATAGAACAATCTATAATTATAAGCTTTCGGTTATTAGCTAAACTTTATGAATCTTGACTATGCAAATTAGTATAAAAAGTAGAATTTAATGATAATTATATGTAATTCTCATTAAAGCTGACTGCTGACCGCTGAGAGCTGAAGGCTTAATTAAAGAAAGGTATGGAGATAATTATATGACTGAACAAATGAATACACCACATTCACCCGGTCTTTCTGACCCTGATCGTCCAAAGGTTAAGGTTCGCCGTGAAGTTATAACTTATCTTATGTGTTCTGATGAACTCTGTCCTGATTGTAATAAGAGAAAAAGTATGGATAAAGCCGGTATTCGTGTCTGTCAGGATTGCGGTACTGAATTTACCCTTGCAAAAGGAGAAACAGTTATTGATAGAGCTGTAATGGCAGGAGATTTAAATGCTGATAGGATGATTGATGCTTTTTTGCTTGCTGTTTTGATGCAGGGAGGATCGGATCTTCATATTTCAGCAGGTTCACCTCCCCTGATGAGACATTATGGAACTCTTCATAAGCTGGATTTTCCTGTTATAACGAAAAATGATAGTGTCCAGATAGTTAAAGAACTTCTTACAATTGAACAGATGGAAAAGTTTGAAGGAGATAAAAGTATTGATATTTCTTATGAAATAAGAACTGATGATAATGTCTTTCGTTTTCGTGTTAATCTGTATCAGCAGCAAAGAGGTTTCAGTGGTGCTTTTCGTGTAATTCCTCAGAGAATACCATCTTTTAAAGAATTACGTTTGCCTCCTGTAGTAGATTCTTTTACCAGACTTTTTTCCGGACTTGTTCTGGTTACAGGCCCTTCGGGTTGTGGAAAAACTACTACTCTTGCAGCATTGATTGACTACATAAATGAAACAAGATCAGATCATATAATAACATTAGAAGATCCTATAGAATATGTTCATAAAATGAAGAATTGTTTTGTAAGACAGAGAGCAATCGGTCAGCACTCCAGAAGTTTTGCAGCATCTCTTCGGGCAGCTATGAGAGAAGATCCTGATATTATACAGGTTGGTGAAATGAGAGACCTTGAAACTATGCAACTTGCTATGACTGCAGCAGAAACAGGACATCTTGTACTTGGAACTATGCCCACTACTAATGCTGCAAGGACTATAGATAGAATTATCGATTCTTTTCCACCTGCCCAGCAACCACAGGTCAGAATTATGCTTTCCGAGTCGTTAAAGGGTATTATTTCCCAGAAACTGGTGCGAACAGTGGATGGTAAACAGGTGCCTGCTGTGGAAATTATTGTTTCTACCCCATCTCTTGCCCATCTTGTAAGAGATCAGAAAACCTTTAAGTTGCCTTCTCTCGTACAAACAAGTAAACATCTGGGTATGCAGACACTTGAAGATTCTCTTATAATTCTTTGTAAAGAGGGTATAATAAGTCAGCGTGAAGGTCGTCTTGCAGCATCAGATCCTGTTGTATTTGACGAAATGTTAGCCGGAAGGAAGATTGAGTATAAAGAATAAAAGGAGGAAAAATAGATGTCAGATAAAGTTAAAATTATTGAAAGCGGAATAACCGGTGATTATGATATAAATCAACTTTTTCATCTTATGTTAAAATTAGGAGCATCAGATCTTCATCTTGCTGCAGGTTCTCCTCCTTATTACAGGGTTCACGGAAAGATGAGTCAGACTGATCTTCCAATTCTTGCCAATGATAAAGTAAAGGCACTTTTAACTCAGATATGTAATAAAAAGCAGTGGAGCAGATTTGAGATGTTGGGAGATCTGGATTTTTCCTATGAACTTGAAGGTTTGACCCGTTTTCGGTGTAATTATCTGAAACAAAATACCGGTTATGGCGGGGTTTTTAGAACTATACCCACAAAAATGCCTCTTCTTTCTGAACTGGATCTTCCACCTGTGTTGCAGGAAATAGCAGATTATGATCAGGGACTTGTTATAGTAACAGGCGCCACAGGCAGTGGTAAATCTACAACACTTGCTGCTATGATAAATTATATAAATCAGAAAAGGGATGTAAGTATAATAACAATTGAAGACCCGGTGGAATTCGTTCACACGAGTAATAGAGCTCTCATTGAACATCGTGAAGTTGGGAAAGATGCCAAGTCTTTTGCATCTGCCTTAAGAGCTGCTATACGTGAAGACCCCGATATAATACTCATAGGGGAGATGAGAGATCTTGAAACTATATCTCTTGCCGTTACTGCAGCCGATATGGGCAGACTTGTCTTCGGTACTCTACATACAAACAGTGCTCCCAAGTCTGTAGATAGAATTATAGATGTTTTCCCACCTGCTCAGCAGGGACAGATTCGTTCTATGATTTCAGTTTCTTTAAAGGCAGTAATAGCACAGATACTTCTTGAAAGAAGTGATATACAGGGCAGGTGTGCTGCTGTGGAAGTACTCATCAATACACCTGCTATGGGTAATCTTATTCGTGAAGGTAAGACTTCTCAACTTCCTTCTGTAATTGTTACAGGAAAAACTCTTGGTATGCGCAGCATGGATGAATCTTTGAAAGAACTTGTTGTTGCAGGTAAAATCACCATTGAGGCTGCTCAGAAGAGGGCATCTATACCGCTCAGTATGTGAGACGTAAGGGATTATGACGCAGGGGCGAACCTTGTGTTCGCCCGGGTTGAACATACTCATCATTCATTATTCATTACTATATAGAAAGGTCATTATAAATAACAGGTAATATCAATCTACCATCAAACGTAGTAAAAACAGCCTTGAGGCTACGGAAAAACGAAGTTCTCCGAAGGACAAAAAGATGGCGTATTTAAAGGAAGTTTTAAGTTAATTTCATGACGAAATCTAAAGGATATTGCCTCAGGTAAAGAAGTATAAGCATTCATATTTTTTTGGAGTAGCCTCAAGGCTGTTTTATTAGTACAATTGATGAATAATTGGTATAAGCTATCAGCAGTCAGTAGTCAGCTTTTATGGGGATTACATAAAAATGCTATTAAATCCATATTTTCAGGTTATGTTAAATAGTCAGGATTCGTAAGATTTAGCTGATAGCTGATAGCTAAATGCTGAAAGCTAATAATAAATCTAATAAATCTTTTTTAAAAAAAAGGAAGTTTTAAACAAATCTGGAAATTAATAAAAAATCTTAAATATATTTTACTCTCAAAAGAAAATCAAACTGGTAGCTAAAGGCTGCAAAATTAAATATTGGGAGGTCTCCTAGATGTCAAAGATTCTTATAGTCGAAGATAATAGTATTATTGCTAAAATGTTACGAACTACCCTGATGTTGGAGGGGCATGATGTGTCCATAGCTCCAAATGGAACAGCTGGGTTGGAAAAAGCACAGACAGATAAACCAGATCTTATATTACTGGATATAATGATGCCTGGTATGGATGGATTTGAGGTCTGTAGAAGATTGCGTGAAGGAGAAGATACCAAGGATATACCTATAGTATTTCTTTCTAATCTTTATCAGAGTCAACATCAGGAACTGGCAAGACAGCTTGGTGCTATTGACTATCTGGTTAAAGTTCATATGGCCCCCCCTCAGTTAGCTGAGAAAGTAAAGGAAATATTAGCAAGAATAGCAAAGGATAAGGAGGCTTAACATGGATGTTGCAACTGAAAAAATAAAAAGTTTCCTTCTTACTGCCCAGATATTAACTGAAGAGCAGTGGGCAGATGCTCTGATGACTTCACAAGAAACAGGAGAACGGATTGAAAAAATTCTTGTAGATAAAGAAATTATTAGTCAGCAAGAAGCTTTTGAAATATTAGAACTTGTTTATGATGCACCATATATAAATCTTGCCAGAGAGATAGCCGAAATTGAAGCTTTAATGCTTATACCTGAAGAAATAGCGAGAGCTAATAAATTAATACCTATAGGTGTTACACCCAATCAGATAGTAATTGCCATGGCGAATCCTCAGGATTTAGTGGCTATTGATAATATAAGAGCTATGGTTTCTCTTTCTCTTAAGGTATTTTTTGCCTTTGAAGAGGATATTGATAGAGCAATAGATTTATATTATGAAAAAATGCGTTTACTTCCATCTCCTCATATGATCCTTACAGATGGATTA
>JAKJGF010000344.1 GCA_022704525.1 Bacillota bacterium
CAGTTTAAAAGCAAAACCATCCCGAAATTCCGAAGTAGTTACTCAAACAATACTGGGAGATACTGTTTCTATAAAAGAGGTATCAGGGAATTGGTACTTTGTCAGAATATCAGATGGTTATTTCGGCTGGGTAGAAGATTCTGTCCTTGTCTTTCCAGGAGAAGAGTTTAAATCTTCTCAGAAGGTTATAGTATCAGCTCTGATGGCTAATATTGTATGTGAACCCAAAGAATCTTCTCATTACCGGGGAAAAGCAGTTATGGGAACAACTCTTCCTCTTTTAAGGAGAGAAGGGCAGTGGGTAGAGGTACTTTTACCACGTGGTCAAAAGGGCTGGCTTATGGAAGGTCAGGTTTTATTTGAACCAAGATCGCCACAGAAATCCAGTGAAATAGTAAAAACTGCTGAAATGTATCTTTCTGTGCCATATTTATGGGGAGGAACCACTGCTCTTGGTGTGGATTGTTCAGGTTTTGTGTTTACTGTCTACAAAATTAATGGTTATAAAATACCAAGGGATGCAGAAAGTCAGTTTGATTACTGCGAACCCAGGGAAGATAAAGATTTACAACCTGGAGATATGGTTTTTTTTACTACATATCTTAAAGGTCCCTCTCATGTAGGAATTTATCTGGGATATGACAAATTTATTCATGCTTCTTCAAGTAAAGGTGTAACTATAAGTTCTTTAAATAATGAATATTATAAATCCCGTTATCTGGGAGGTGGTAGAATTAAAGAGTTGAGCTGTGAGAAATGAAAGGAGGATTTTTATGAAAACCTGGCATAAGATTGTCATTGGAGCAGGAATATTTCTTGTTTTTTCCTGTATAGCTGCTTCTGTATTGATAGGAATAGGATCTTATAAAACTTATAAAGCAGCCCGGGGATTTACTGAAGGTTTTACAAATCCTGCAGTGAAACTGGCAAAAGCTAAAGAAATCTGCGATTTTACCATGCCTTCTGGATATGATGTTATTTTAGGTATGGATTTTATGGGTATGAAGATGGCTATGATAAACCATATGACTTCACAGCAAATCATTGTTCTTTTACAGCTTCCAAAAGATAGCCAGATTCCCAATAGTGAATTCAAAAAGGAATTAACAGGATCAAAAGAAGAACTTATGAAAAAGTTAAATAAGGGTAGTGGAAATTCAAAGATAACAAAAATTAAAGAGTCAGGGACTTTTACTTTAAATGGACATGAAGTACCATACTGTAAAGCGGAATTTGAAAATAATGGTAAATCATTTGATGGTATTATTGCCAATTATGAATGTAAGAATTCAGGTAAGAATTTTATAATAATGGCTATGGCTGATAAAGGAACGTATAATGATGATATTACAATAACATTTCTTAAGAGTCTTAAGTGTCATTGAAAGTTATTGAAGAGGCATAGGAAAGCGGGAAGCGCAAAAATTAATAGGCTTTATGGTGCAGGGGCGAACCCTTCGTTCGCCCCCTTAAACCATTACCTCTTACCCATCAATCTGTACTTCTATGATCCAGTCTTTCGCACATTCTATATTTAGTTCATTGTATTGAATTCCCAGAAGGGTATCATACATTTTCTGGGCTATGGGACCTATTTTTCCATCTCCTATGGTATAATGTTCTCCTTTATATCCAAGGGAACCTACAGGAGTTATAACTGCTGCAGTTCCTGAACCAAATATTTCAGTTACCTTATTATTTTTTATCCCTTCAATTACCTCATGAATAGATACATGTCTTTCTTCTACACTCATTTTAAAATGAGAAGCTCCGAGTTCAATAACGGCATCTCTTGTTATACCAGGAAGAATACAACCGTCTAAATCCGGTGTAACAAGGACATTATCTATTACTACAAATAAATTCATGGCACCTACTTCCTGAAGATATTTTCTTTCTACATCTAACCATAAGACCTGATCAAATCCCTCTTTAAGGGCTATTTCTGCTGCCAGGAGTGAAGCAGCGTAATTACCGGCACATTTGGCCTCGCCAGTTCCACCCGGTGCTGCTCTTATATATTCTTCTTCAACCTTCAGTTTTATCGGATTAAGACCTGAAGAAAAATATGGGCCTGAAGGACTTGTAATAACTACATGGCCGTAGTCCTGAGCAGGTTTTACTCCAAGTTTGGGTGTGGTTCCCATTAAAAAAGGTCTTATGTAAAGAGAGGCAGGTGTGGGATTGCTCTTTGAATAGGGAGGTATATAAGGGCCTGAAAATTTTACTGCAGATTTTATCGAGTCTATGAAATCTGCCACGGGAAGTTGAGGTATACATAATCTTATAGCAGAACGTATATATCTTTTTGCATTTTCTTCCGGACGAAATAGATATACTTTTTCTTGATCTTTATTATAGTAAGCTTTCATCCCTTCAAAAATTAACTGTCCGTAATGTAGCATCTGTGATGCCGGATCTACTGCCAGAAGTTCATAGTCTGTTATAAAGTGATCTTCCCATCTGGAGTTTCTGTATCTCCGAACATACATATAAGGTGTATAATATTGCCCGAAACCAAGTTTTTCGGTAGGTGGTATGGGTTTGTTTTTTTGAAGAATAAAATTACTGCGCATAAATGACCTCCTTGTATAATGTTAGATTTTATTATATTATAACACAGGGAAACAAGAAATTAAAGGGCGGAGGAAAATGTATTGAATTTAGAAAATATTAAATATTTAATAGAAGTGTGGGGTCCTATAGGGTTACTTATAGCAAATATTTTGGATTCATCTTTTATATCAATGAGTGGAATTATGGATGGAGTATTTATAGGTTTATGTATTGAAAAATCTCTGCCGGAGGTTCTTCTGAATTGTATCTGTGCTACCACTGGTTCCTCTACTGGTATGGTTATTATGTATTTCACTATCAGAAAAGGTAAAGATCTTTTTTTAAAAGATTATCTTGAGAAGGGTTTTATTCTCAGGTTTAAGGATCTTATTGAAAGATATGAATTTTTTTTTGTGATATTTTTATGTATTATGCCGCCACCTTTTCCTTTTAAGGCTGTTCTTGTAGCTTCTATATTACTTTCTAAAAAATTTTCTCATTATCTTGGAGGGGTAATTACAGGAAGATTATTCCGTTATCTTTTTGAGGGGCTTCTGGCATGGAAATATGGTGAAGAGATAAAATATATAATGATTAATCATTATTCTTATGTGATTCTTGGAATAGTTATTCTGGGATTATTGTCATATCTTATAAAAAGACGGTAGTTCACACCTTTAAAGGTATACAAGTTGATTACTCCTTACTAAAAGATTTTTCCAATAGATACTCTCAAGTTCTATTCCGGAATCTTTTAAAACCGGTTGGTTCCCATGGAGGTGTTATTCAGGGTTTTTAAGCTTTAAGCACTATCCGCCGGGTAAGAGCGAATTATTACTAATTCACCCTCCCCTAAGAACCGAACTTGAAAGTTTCCTTTCATTCGGCTCAAGCCTTTCTAAACCCTCTAAAGAGAGCCAGCGGCATTACACCCATAATGCAATTGCCTGTGGCAATCAGGATGTAGTAATT
>JAKJGF010000118.1 GCA_022704525.1 Bacillota bacterium
GCGTTACTTAAGGCGGTGAAAAAGTGACAGGGTTATACTATACATTTTTTTCTTCGCTTTTTCGCATGAATAAAAGGAAAGAGGCAGAAGAAAAAGGATTTTTCAGTAAACTCGCGCTAGCTATATTCTGCAACCTGGCACCATTAAATGTCGAAAAAATACCTTCCAGCTTAAACACAATATCCTGAGCAGATAAACCATTCTGAATACCGAAATATATTTTTTGATGATTTAATAGGCATACCTAATAAAAAGAAATTAAATATAACTTCTCAAGAAGAGCAAACTTTTAAAGAGAAAGCTTTTCAATTTTTAGGAGAAGCAGTGGATGAACATAAAAATATTTATCCCGAAAAAGATTGGATTGTCGAAGTTACAAATGATTATAATGCTTATGATAAACTTTATGGTAATGTATATGACGAGAAGGGAAAGAAAATAATTCCTCATGAAACAAGATTAGGATTTTATAAAAGAATCGGCGATAAAGAAAAACCTTTTATTTGTATACATCCAGATGTATATTTATGTGCTGGGGGTATGGGAAAATTTAATCATCAATTGCAGGGTAAAGTAGCAATGGTTCACGAAATTAATCATGCCATAAGAAAAGGTTTCGCTGTTTGGATTGGGAATGAAAAAGAACAAAGAAAGATAGAGGATGGAATAGCAGAAATAAAAGCAAGAGTGTGGGTGTTGAGGAAAGAAAAAGTTAATTATAATGAATTGGCAAGATTACAATCTTACCGCGAAGAGAGCGGAATGATGCTTATGCAATTAATGAGAATGTATGAAAAAAATAAAAATAAACTTCAGGATGTTACTATAAAAGAATTTATTTTAAATGAATTAGAATGGACCAGAAGTGAACAAGATGAAAAAAAATTGCACACATGGCAAAAACAACTTAATATGAAAGATGATTATAGAGCTTTTTTGCCTTTATTAGAAAATTATGATATAATAAAAAAGGGATCAATAAGAGAAAAAGAAAAAGATGAAGTTTTTAGAGAAGCAATAGAAAAAACCAATGAAAATTATGTTATATTGGAAGTGATGAAATGGTTTTTGGAGGGACTATAGAAGAATTTAAAAAGATAACGAAGGAAAAATTAATTAATTTTAATAATAAAAAATATAATGAACAGGAATTAGAAATAGAAACATTGAGACTAATGGTATATACTGGAATTTCTTTATTAAAAAAGCAAAAAGAAAATACAAAGTTAAAAGAAAACGAAGAATGGAAAAATGATTTAAAAGAACTTATAGTTTTATATAAAGAATTAATTAAATTAGATGAAAAAGAAACAGATATGGGTATTGAAATAACTTTTATAGAATTAGAGCAAGGTGAATGTCCTATTCCCGAAGGTGTTACAATATGAGAGAAGAATTGCTTTATGACTGGATACGTAAAAATTATTATGGCCTTCAAAAACCTTTTTTAGAATTAAAACAGTCAGATATAGATAAAATAAAAGAACAAATCAAAGAATTTTATCAATCTCCTTGCCCCACTTAATAAAATATGCTATAATATACTCATAAATAATTTAGTTATTATAAATTAATTTAATAATAAGAAAACGTGGCAAAAGTTGTTCCCACGTTTTCTTGCTTTTTGCCACGTTTGCTAAAAACTTAGGAAGTCGGCAATGAACACAACTAAGAAATTCACAATTAAACTTCAGGCCTTTTCCCCGGATGAATTAAAACTTTCTTCTGATGTTGATATCTCTCAGTACCTGAATACAAAAATCCCCCAGGAATGGCTTCCTGTATTAGGAACAAAATGGAAACCTTTTATCTCCGTAGGGGATTATGGCAACAACGGTCCTTTCGGAGAAATTAATATAACTTCAAACCATCTTATCTCTTTTAGGGGAAATTATTTTTATATAATTTCCTCTTTCAACCCACTTATTATGCCTGTTCAGTAATTCCTGAAAGTCGGGAAAGATTTCACTTACCCTTTTAATGGATTCACCTGCATAACATTTCGGATTTATATATCTCAGTTTATTCTTTGCATAAAAATCATAGTCTTTCGGGTCATCAGCTATGGCAAGTTTCGGAGAAAGAAGAGAAAGCTTTTTCCGGATTTCTCTGTCTTTTGAATCTTTTAATTTCTCATAAACAAAGGCATCATGAGAAAAGAGATCCTCTTCTACAAGTATACCTTTCTGAAGGGCTATTCTGATTGCATCTGCAAGGATCTGAAAAAGAGCAATCTCAAGAGGATGGGACCAGACTGCTTCATCCATTTTAAGATAATCTTCCGCATATCTTCTTGCAATAAACCTGTCATCAATTATTATTTCATTCTGAAAGAGAATAAAATGCTGGAGGTATATAGTGATTTTCTCTTCATAACCGTCTTTAGCCACCATATCGCGGAGACTGTAATCAATTCTATCGGCACAGAGGTCCGGCAATGTTCTTTCCAGGAGAGGAAAGTTCTTTTCTTCAAAAAGACGGGATACAATAAAACCATTCTTTTCCAGTATGGCCGGTACTTCAGAGTTCATAATTATTTTTTCGTGGAATTTTTCGTGAAAATCATGATCTTCTGATTTAAAGACAAAATCTATAACATGGGAAAAAGCCGTATGGGGGGTATCATGTAAGAGGCCTGCTATCTGTTCTTCAAGTGAAGCAGAAAGTTTTCTTAAAAGTAACATTACCCCGAGAGAATGTTCATAACGGGTAACTGTTTTATTGGCAATTGCATACTGAGAAGCTCCGGCCTGGTTTATTCCCTTTAAACGTTGAAGAGGTTTTGAATTTATAAGTTCAAGAAGTACCGGTTCATTGATTGTAATACTTCCATAAACTCTGTCTTTAATTTCCATAATTATTTACCTCTAATATTCAGACGTGATACGTGACGCGTGATATTCGACCCCGGCGAACACAGGGTTCGCTCCTGCACCTTTCACTTCTCACTTCTCACCAACCATAAACACTTCCACACATTCAAGACCAAAACCAAATTTTTCATTTCTATCATCTCTAAAGAGGTTATCTATAAAAATAAGAGGATAAATACCAGGTAATTTACTGGACAAAATAGTATTTCCAATCTCCAGGTCTCCAGTAATGAAAGGACTTATGAGAAAATCTGCAAGTTTTACCATATCCATATAAGAAAGTGTATCAAACTCAAGAGATTTCATATCTTCTTTTAAAAACTTCATAGCAGAGGATTTCACTTTTGTATCTGCTCCAAGAACAATTTTAGGTACCATCACCCTTTCATTTAACTTTATATCGTCTTCTAAATATTTCAATACTTCCTCTCCTGTTGAAACCCTTATATTTCCTTCAAGGAATTCATAAAGATCCAGTTCTTTAAAACAGTATCTGAATGCCATTTTACACACAAGAGGTCTGTAATGCTCAAAAATACATCCTCTCCCGGGAATAAGACAGAAACATTCATCATGTTTTGCTTCATAACGACCTTCTGCTGCCATTTTTTCATTAAATTCATTTATTCTGGCATCTATACCTCTGTAGACTGTTACAAAGGATTTTACATTAAAATCATTCTCTTCAAGATAATCTAAAAAATCAAGGGCAAAACCTTTTTTAATAAGATAAAGAAGGCCTGTTCTTATATTTTCTTTGAATTTATTTTTAAAAGTAATGTCAAAAAATAAGGCTTTCTTCAGGATAATTATATCTTCACTGTTTAAGATTAATTCCAGAGGTACCTTACAAGAAACAGGAGAAGTATTATAAGTACAGCATCTTCCATTACATCTTCTGCAGACACTTCTATAATAATTTAAAAGTTTACTTCTGATTTCGGGGAATTTATAGAAACCTATCATTTTTAGCTTTCAGCTATGAGCAGTCAGCTTTCAGCTTTTTCTTTAACCTGATTGCTGATTGCCGATTGCTTTATTAAATTGACGTCCAGAGAATCTTTCCATTACCTGCATCTATAATTACTTTTATTATCTCCTGGGCAGAATTTACAACTTCCACATCAAAAACCAGATAATCCTGTACATTACTCAGTTCTATATTCCGTATTTTTCCGGGAATCTGATTGAGTGCTATATTACAGGCCACTTCAAAAGGTATATGGCCGAACTCCACAAAGGCAGCCTCATAATCTGTAGATAATTTTATACTCCCTGGAGTAATGGGTATTACCTTCGGGTCTATAATCTCTTCTTCTTTTTTTTCATCCCTTTTAGAAGAAACCAGTAAAGTCTCACTATTTCCGGCATCAAAGAAAATTCTTATTATCTGTTTTTCAGTATTTACTACTTCTACATTATAAACGAGATAACCACTTTCATTTGTCAGTTCTATCTGTAATAATTTGCCAGGAGCCTCTTTTACTACCTTAGAAATTATATCTTCAAAAGGTATAATAGCCATATAAGGGTACTGAGCTTCATTAGCATTGTTTATAGTTATAGTACCTGGTTTCATCTGCTCAGTAACCTCATAATTATTTTCCGGTATATCAATTTCCCATTTTTCTCTTCTTTCCTTTATCATTAAAAGAGCATCTTTATCTCCCTTTAAATTAGCCAGCCTGAAGGCTTCACCCAGTTCATTTGCAGCATCTATTTTACGGCCCAGTTTATAATATATTTCAGCCAGATCTGAATGATATTGTATACTGTCAGGAGCAATCCTTATACATTCCTTATATTCAGCCATTGCAAGATAAAGCTTTCCCTGTATATTATATATACTTCCCAGAGCAGCACGGCCTTCATGATCCAGTGGATAAATCTCCAGAAGTTCCTTATATACATCTATGGCTTCAGTGTATCTGGCCTGCTGTTTATATATATTCCCGAGATTAAAAAGAGCATTTCTATGCTTTGGATCAAGTGTTAAAACAATCTTATATTCATCAATAGCTTCACTGAACTGGGCATTTTCATAGTAGATTGTAGCCAGATTATAATGGGCATCTATACTCTTATAATCCAGTTGAATAGCTCTTTTATATTCTGTAATAGCCGATGGATTATCTCCCAGTTTATAATAAACAGATGCCAGATTAAAGTGAGAATCAAAATTGTTATCATCATATTCTATAGAGTTAAGATAATATTCTTTTGCCTTTGTAAGATCACCCTGATCGCTATATATATTGCCGAGATTATAATAAGCAGCAGCATTACTGGGTTCTAAATTCACCACTGTTTCATATTCCCTTACAGCCTGAGGAATATTCTGCTCTTTATAATATATATTTCCCATATACATATGGGCTCCCACATGATCTGGGTCAAGTTCAATAGTCTTTTTAAAACAGGGTGTGGCCTGGGAAAAATCTCCCTTTTCATAGTAAATTCTCCCAAGATTATAATAGGCATCTGTTAAAGAAGGATCTATAGAGAGAGCTGTTAAATATTCTTTTTCAGCATTAGTTAAATCCCCTTTTTTATAATAATAATTTCCATATAAATAATGAGTTCTGGCAATCAATGGATAAACATCCTGATTATCAGAATAAAGCTTTTTTACTGTATCATATTGAAGAAGTGCCGCATCAAAATCCTCCTGTGTAATAAAAAGTTCTGCCATCTCAAAATAACACTGCCTTATAGATCTGTGAATATCTTCCTGGTTATTCTTATCCTGCATGAGAACTATATTATATTCTGATATGGCAAGACTGTATTCTTTCTGTCTGGTGTAGATTATTGCAAGTTTCTTATGAGTCTCCGGATCCATCGTATCAAGAAATATGGCTCTCTTGTAATTTTCCAGAGCAAGCTCAGGGTTATCCAGGTCATAATAAATATTGCCAAGCTGGATAAAACCATCTCTTAAGAGAGGATCTATTTTAACTGCCCGTTTATAATTGGTAATTGCTTTATCCTTTTCTCCAAGGGCATAATAAACATTCCCAAGATTATAATTTATAGAAGGATATTCAGGGCTTAATTTAAAAACAATTTCAAGCTCTTTTGCTGCTTCTTCAAGATATTTGGGAAACTCTTTCTGTAAGTAATACTCCATTCCCAGATTGAAATGAGCATCAGGATAGTCATGGAATAAATCAATAGCCTGCCGAAATTCTTCCATAGCAGCAGCATGATCACCTTTCCCTGAATATTCCAGACCTTTTCTGTTGTGTTCAATCGCCTGATCCCTTATAGTTTCTCCATATACATGAGGAATATTGAATAAAAAGAATAAAAGAAAAAAAAGAAAATATGCTGGTTTCATAAAGTATTTTAACGGTTTAAAGCCGCTAACCCCCTCTCATATCAGCAGTCAGCTATCAGCAGTCAGTTTGTTTATGAAATATATAATAAATTAATTTCTCATCACTAATTACTGATGGCTTATTATTTTTAATTATTCTTCATAAAATACATTAATCCTGCCGGAGTATAAAGTAAAGCATTTTTATAAAATTTCTAAAAAAAGATCATCAGATTTCATTTCTAGCTTAATAATCAAGAGTTGTAAACATTAACTGATAGCTGATGGCTAAAGGCTAAAAGCTAAAAATAATAAATACTTCGCCTCTACTGGATTTTCTAATTATTCTATTTTATAATATAATAAGATTATTAAGAAAGATAGAAAAGGTGAAAACTATGGATTTAGAAGCAATTATACTTACCATAGAAGATTTCCTGGAAGAGAGAATAAAAGAAGATTTCTTTGAGGAGGAAATTAATGATACCCTGGAAGAATTACAGGAAAATAAAGAAGAAATCATAAGGAATAATGCAAATCAGAACCTTTTGGATACCTATAATCTTGTCCTGTCTGCTCTTGATGATATAATTAAATACTTTACTATAGAGAGGAATAAAGAATATATTAAAACAGGTCTGGATAAAATCAGAGATGCCCATCTTATATTTAAAGGGGAAAAACTTTCTATTACAAAAACAATAGATGACTTAATAGCATCTCCTGAGCCTGACTTTATACCATCGGGAATGAAGAGCAAAATACCTTCGAAAAGTTACTATACTCCTCCAACTGAACCTAAAGAACAGACTGTAGAATACCTTTCTGATCCGATTGACTCACCTCTTTACAGTCTACTTACTGGCTATCAGGAACTACAGGCAAATAAAATAAACAGTAAAGAATGGTTACAAAAACTGATTGAGACAGAAGAAGAACTGAATTATCTTCTGGATAAAACAGAAGACTATCCCGAAGATATAGATGTAGATATGGACAAAATAGATGTTTATAAGAAATTAATCCTCCGGGCTATCAGAGTAGTGGAAGATCTCCAGATTGATTTTTCAGAAGGGGATATTTTAGAAAATAAATTTAAAGATTCTATAAAGAAGATAAGAAACCTGAATATGGATGTGTATAATTTACAGCAAACCCTTTTTACTGTAAAAAAAGAAGAGTTAAATATAAAAGATTCCATTCAGGAAGCCTTTGAAAAATTTGAAGAAGAGGATTTCAGAACCAGCAATTATATGCTCCTTGAAAAGGATGTACAGAAATATCTTCAGGGATGTATAAAAGAAGAAGAATTATTGCAGACTATAAAAAAAATGAGAACCATTATTATGAATGCCCAGGATCAATACGATAATCTTCCTGTGTCTCAGGAAGAATTAACACTGGAAGTATTGAGAGGAGATAAACTTCTTACAGAAGGCCTTATGTTATGGATGGATGGACTTGATATACTGGAAGATTGTGCAGAAGATCAGATTGCAGAAGAAGAGGCTTTTTTAGATGGTCTCAAATATATATTTATTGGAAATAAAAAACTGGTAATTTTACAATATTTTTCGGATCAGATACAAAAACAGGTTCAATTACAGAAGACTTTTCAGGAAGGAAGTTAAATCACCTGGTTAAAATTTATCGTCGTACTTTAGATGGAACATAGAAAAGGCCGGGGTAAAGGATTTGTAAGCATTCATTACAAACTATTACAATTTGTTACAATTATATTAATCTATAAAATATTATTTAAAACTAAAAAAACTCCCCCAGAGATTATAGTTAGTTTCATAACAATCCATAATTAATAAACTCGTAAAGCGTGATGTGTGATGCGAACTCATCACGAATTATTTAAATTCTGATAAGTTATGAAATGCACTATAATATGGAAAGCTTCATTTATTTCTGAATAAAGTAAACTATCCTCTTAATAGGAAGGATTTTCCTATCATTTCGTTGAATATTATGTAAAAAATATTTACTTTATGAGTTATAAAACAATAAACGGGGGATTAAAAATTGAATTTTCTTAAATTTAAAAATCATATATATCTATTAATTTTAATTATACTTTTTCTTGTCGGTTGTGCCCAAAAAGAAAATAAAAATAAAATTGTCCTCTGGACCGGTATGAATACAGACAAAGAACTTGAAATGTTACATAATATGGGAAAAGAATTTGAAAATACTACCGGTATAAAAGTAGATATAATACCCATACCATTCAGTGATCTTCAGAATAAATTTCAGATTGCGGCACCGGCAAAACAGGGTCCTGATTTAATAACAGGCCCTCAGGACTGGGCCGGAATTTTTGCGGCAGCAAAACTTATTTCTCCACTGGAAGAATATGTTCCAGAGGAGGAACAGAAAAAATTTGTTTCTGTAAGTATTGAAGGAGCTTCATACGAAAATACCCTTTATGCTATACCTCTATCGTTTGAGTGTGTGGCACTTATATATAATAAAGATTTTGTATCAAAACCTCCATCTACTATGGAAGAACTTATTAAAGAAGCAAAAAATCTTACTATAACAACAGGAGAGGGAGATAAGAAAAAATATGAAAGATATGGTTTTTTAGTTACTCCAAATGACTTTTTTGTGGTTTTTCCAATATTCTCAGGCCGTGGAACCTGTGTATTTAATAACATCTCTGATCCCACATCTCTTGGATTGAATAATGACGGAGCAAAAGAGGCAGCAAGAATAATTTATAATATGAGGGACTTTACAGAAGACGGTTTCATACCTGAAGGAATTACGGGAGACAGAGTACTGGGAACATTTATGGAAGGTAAAACTGCTATGATAATAAATGGTCCCTGGGCAATAAATGAACTTGATAAAGTGGGAAGAAACTATGGAATAAGTCCTCTTCCCCCCTTTGAAGATGAAAATATTCCGAAACCTTTTGTGGGCATTCTCGGTATAATGTTAAATAGATTTGCAAAAAATCCTGAAGCAGCTGTAAAATTTATGCTTTTTATGAATAATAAAGAAAATCAGGTAAAGATCTATAAAGCATTAAACAGAATACCTGCCCGTATTGAAGCCCTTCAGGCTCCCGAGGTTCAGGCAGATGAAAAAATAATGGGTTTTTATCATTCTGCAGAAAACGGCATCCCTTTACCCAATATGCCTGTTATGTCAAGTGTATGGGACCCTATGGTACAGTCTCTTACGCTTATAACGACAGAAAAAAGGGATGATCCTGATAAGTTTATAGAAGAACAGTTAAATACAGCTGTTAAAAGAATACAGAATAATATTAAAAGATTGTTAAGATAGCTATCAGCAGTCAGCGGTCAGCTATCAGCTAATTAAATTACTAAAGCTGATTGCTGAAAGCTGACTGCTAATAAAGGAGAATATCATAATGGACAAATCTACCAGTTTCAGAGAGAAAATTGATCCCTATCTTTATATCTTTCCTGCCTTAATATTTATGGCGGCCCTTACTATATTCCCGAATTTATATTCTTTCTATATATCTTTTACAAACTACAGTTTTCCCTATCATTATGAAGAATATAAATTTGTGGGACTTGCAAATTACTATGACATACTTACAGGAAGCGAAATAAAAGTTTTTCTGGGTATATTTATATGGACTGTCATATGGGCCATTGGAAGTGTTCTCAGTCAGGTAGCACTGGGTCTTATACTGGCTCTTATACTAAATCAGAAGAAACTCGGAGGGGTAAAAATATATAGAACCCTCTTTATTATACCCTGGGCCATACCGGCTTTTATAAGTGTCCTTATGTGGGGAGGGATACTTAATTCAGATGGATATGTAAATACAATATTTATTGCTATCGGTATTGGAAAAATAAAATGGCTTACAGATCCTACATGGGCAAAATTTTCAGTCCTTCTCGTAAACCTGTGGTTAGGGTTTCCCTTTATGATGTCTGTTTGTTTAGGAGCTCTTCAGAGTATACCGGGAGATGTTTATGAAGCTGCATCTGTTGACGGAGCAACTAAAATCCAGCAATTCTTTAAAATAACCCTTCCCCTTCTCAGAACTGCCATGCTGCCGGTCCTTCTAACAAGTTTTGCTTTTAATTTTAACAATTTTACCGGTATATATCTATTAACCCAGGGAGGACCTCCTGGGCGGAGCAGATGGCGCCACAGCAGCAGGTGCTACGGATATACTCATATCTTACACATATAAACTGGCCTTTGGACAGGCAAATACGGCATTTTATGGACTTGCCTGTGCCTATGCTGTAGTTATTTTCCTTATGATAGGAACTTTAAGTGCCATTAATTTTAAACTTTCAGGAGCTTTTGAAGAACTTTAAATAGTTAAGGAGAACTTTTATGGAAAAACAAACTCTTACACCGGCCATAATCATATCTCATATAGTCCTAATAATCATGTTAATCCTGGTCCTTTTTCCCGCCTTCTGGGTACTCTCTACATCTTTCAGCGGAATAAATACTTTACAGACTTCTTCCATTTTACCAGCACAATTTACTTTTGATAATTATGTTAAACTAATAAAAGAAACACCCTTTCTTACATGGATGAAAAACAGTCTCATAATATGTGTTACCAGTACAGTAATAGCACTCTTTCTTACTACTACGGCAGGTTACGCCTTTTCACGATTCAAATTCGCAGGAAGGCGATTTGGACTTATGGCTATGATAATAGCCCAGATGTTTCCGGGGATGATGGCTATGGTAGCTCTTTTTAAGCTCCTTAACTGGCTCGGATTTTTAACTTCTGGAGCTATAGGTCTTAATACACTTTCAGGACTTATACTCATATATGCAGGAGGAAGTATTCCCTTTAATACCTGGATGTTAAAGGGTTATATTGACAGTATTCCAAAATCAATCGAAGAATCTGCCTATATAGACGGAGCAACAAAATGGCAGACCTTCACACAGATTGTATTTCCACTTCTGGGGCCAATGCTTGTGGTAGTGGCAATTTTCAGTTTTATACTCCCTTATACTGATTTCCTTCTTCCTGTTATATTACTTCAGGATCCGGAAAAATATACTGTGGCAGTGGGACTCCGATCTCTTGTAAGCGGCCAGTTTACTAAGAACTGGAATATGTTTACTGCAGCGGCAACACTTGGTGCAATACCTATTATGGTTATGTTCCTTTCTCTGCAGCGTTTTCTCGTAGAAGGGCTGACAAAAGGTGCGGTAAAGGGTTAACGTGAGACGTGAGACGAATATTACATTATTGAAAGGAATTTTTCACTATGGCATTTTCTGATGAAAGTCAAAATAAACAGAAACCTTCCGGGGAGGAAGAGGGCTTTCAGGAAATGGCCGGTGAGGAATTAGACAGTGTTCTTAAAAAATTATTATCAGAAAATTATAGTATTGATTATATAGAAAATGCCAGAAGACATATCAGTGAAGGAAATCCCTCTAAAGCTCTGGAAGAATACGAAAAAGCTATAAGAGAAAATCCTGAAAATCCAATACCATATCAGTGTATTGGAAATTTTTATGCAGATGAGGGTAATTTTCAGGAAGCCATATTAAATTATCAAAAAGCACTTCAAATAGAAGAGGCTCTACCTATTACCCATAATAACCTGGGACTGGTATATGCAAAAACCGGAAATTTAGAGGGAGCTATAAATGAATTTAAAGAAGCTATAGATTTAGCTCCACAGGAAGATCAATTTTTAAATAATACAGGAAATGTCTTTGCTCAGAAAGGAAATTTCAAAGAAGCTATTAATTATCTTAAAAAAGCTATATCTCTTAACCCATCCAATCTAAAATACAAATTCAATCTTGCCTTCTGTTTCCAGAAAGACAATCAGAAAGAGAAGGCTTTAAAAATCTATAAAGAAATACTCAAGTTAGACCCGGTGAATAAAAAAGCCCTGGAGAAATTGCTTTTTTTATACAAACAGGAAAAAAACCATGAAAAAGCTCTTGAAGAGATTGAAAAACAGAAAGTCACACCCTGGTTATTATATGAAAAAGGTATGTTGCTTCAGGATATAAAAAAATATGATGAAGCTTTTTCCTGTCTTGAAAAAGCAATATCTTTAGAAGCTTCTCCAAAAAATTTATCAGCTTTTGAAATTCTAGGATATACCTGCCTTAAAACAGAAACTAACAGACCCGATTTGGGAGAAAAAATTTATAAAAAACTTATAGAAATAGAACCTCAAAAGAAAGAATTCTATAATACCCTGGGTATAAGTATGAGAAAACAGGGAAAATTAACTGATGCCATAGAAGTATATAAAAAGGGAATAAATATAAACTCTGAATGGGGTGAAATAAGACAGAGTATGGGAAATGTATATGCAGATATGGGAAAATATACTGAAGCTCTGGAAGAATTTCAGAAAGCAACAGAACGAAATCCAGATGACCCCTGGATTTATGGCAAAACAGGACATATATATCAACTTATGGGTGAATATAATAAAGGAATAGAATGTTTTGAAAAAGCTCTGGAGTTAAACCCTACACTGGCAGAAGCTTATATAAGTAAAGGAGTTGCTTATTATTATCTTGATAATATGGAAGAAGCGGAAAGTAATTTCTTTACTGCCACCATTATGGATCCTCTGAATGTAAAATCTCACAATTGCTGGATAGAAACCCTGGTGCAACAGAAAAATCTTAAAAAAGCAATTGAAAGATATGAAAAAGAAGTGATTACTTTACCGGATTATGCTATTCTTCACTATGCTCTGGGCCTCTGTTCTTTTTATCGATATCAGCTTGATAGTGCTGTCAGGGAATTAGACAGGGCTCTAAAATTAAATCCTGAGTTTCCTGAAGGCTTTGCATTAAGAGGAAATATAAGTTATGAACTTAAAAAGATAGATGAAGCAATAAGCTATTATGAACATGCACAGAAACTTGATCCCTATGAGATTACTTATGATTATACTACAGGTTATTTTAAGAGATTAAAAAAAGAAGATTCTGAAGTATTTTTCAAAAAAACTTATGAAATAGCCCCGGGAAGTTCAATAGGAAAATGTGCTCTTGCTTTTATGTTAATAGACAAAGGAGAAGAGGAACAGGCAATAGAAGTCCTTAAGGAAGCTATTAATATTAATATAAAATACAGTGAACCTCATTTTATACTTGGATTAATTTATGAAACATCTGGAAAATATGATAAAGCCATAGATTCATATGAGAAAGCCTATAAACTCAATCCTCTGGAATTTGATGCAAAAAGATCACTTGATAAACTTAGAAAAACAGGGAAGAACTGAAAAGGAGTCATTACAGCTTTATGAGTAAGAAAAAAACAAATAAAATACCAACAGTTGAATTAGATACTAAATATGAAGAACATTATCAAAAAGGACAGGAATATTTTAGAAAGGATGATATGCCCAGGGCCTTTGAAGAATTTTCTAAAGCTATAAAACTGAAATCTGATCATGCAAATGCATACACAGGTATCGGGGTTGTTTATAGAAGACTGGGTGATTTTAAAAAATCCAGAGAAAATCTTGAAAAAGCCCTTTTATTAAATATAAAATCTCCAGCAGCCCATAATAATCTTGGAAATTTATATTATGAAGAAGGAAAACTTGAGCTGGCTTTAAGTGAATATCTGAGAGCAGCAAGATTAAATTCAACTCTTCCCGCTGTATATTATAATATAGGAAAAACCTATCGCCGTCTTGAAAATTTTAAGAGAGCAGTAAAGAATTTTGAAAAGGCTATAAAACTGGATCCAAATCTGCCGGATGCTTACTGTAGTCTGGGTTATACCTTTTATCGTTTAGAAAAACTCTCTAAAGCTGCAGAAACGTTCAAAAAAGCTATAGAACTGGATTGTAAATACTGTAAAGCTCATAACGGTCTGGGCATAATAATGGATGAAATGGGGAACAAAGAGAGAGCAAAAGAAGAATTTGAAAAAGCTATAGAACTAGATCCCCTATATCCATGGCCTTATTATAATCTGGGTCTTATATTTTTTAATGAAGGAAATATTAAACTGGCTATAAAACATCTTCGTAAAGCAACTGAACTCGGTCCAAAAAAAGCACAGTTATTTCATGGTCTTGGATATGTATATCAAAAGATTGATAAACTGGAGCTTGCTATTACACAATATAAAAAAGCACTCGAACTTGAACCAAAATCTCCAAAATCACATAATAATATAGGTTATGCCTTTATGGCAAAAGGAGATTTAAAAGAATGTGAAATATATTTACTTAAAGCATTGGAAATAGATCCAAAATTTTCAGTAGCCCATCATAACCTGGCAAATCTATATCTACAACAAAGTAATATAGAAAAATCTCTTATTCATTTTAATAAAGCTATAGAACTTGAACAAAAAAATGCCTGGATTCATTTTGATCTCGCCCTTGCATATGAACAACTTGGAGAAATAGATAAGGCTATTGAACATTTATTAAAAGCTATATCATATAAACCTGAAGAAGCACAATTTCATTTAAATCTTGCATGTCTCTATGAAACTAAAGGAAATTTAAAGGATGCCCTGAAGGAATATAAAAAAACCAGAATATTAAATCCTGATAATCCCTGGGTTTATGCAAAGACAGCTCTTATATATCAAATAGTGGGAAAATATAATAAGGCAATTCAGGATTATAAAAAGGTTATAGAATTAGTCCCTGACAATGTATGGGCTTATAATCACATGGGTTCTATATACCTTGCCAGGGGAGAGCATTTAAAAGCACTGGAATCTTACAAAAAATCCTTTCACTATGAAGAACATATGTCAGAAACATATTTAGGGCTTGCCCTTTCTTTAATCTCTGAAGGAAAACTCCTTCATGCCATTGAAGACCTTGAACATGCTATAGAGGAAGATCCATCAAATCTGGAAGCCCATATAAATTATATTAATATACATCATAAATTTGATTTTCTAAAACGTACAACAGAGAAATACAAGAAAATTATTAAAGAAAAACCTGATGAAGGTTATGCCTACTTTGGACTGGCTTTAATATACCTTATTAATAAAAAACCTGAAGAAGCTATAAAAATGTTTACAGAAAGTTTAAAATATTTTACAGATAAACCTTTAATTTATTATTACAGATCTAAAGCTTACCTTATGTATGGAGCAAAAGATTCTGCCTACAGGGATATGAGGAAAGCTTTAGAAATAGACCAGAAGAATCTGGAATTTATCTATACCCTGATAGATTTCTTACTTCAGATTAACAGGTTCGAAATAGCAAAAAGCCTGTTACCTCTTATTGAAGACCAGTCTCCGTCTTCACCCCTTGCACTGTGTGCATCAGCCAGAATTGATCTTTACGAACATAAAATAAAAGAAGCTGAAGATAAAATCAAAAAAGCTAAAATACAGGAAAGAAGATATTATTTATTACCATTTTTATCAGGAAAGCTGGCAGAACTTAAAGGAAAACCATCTCTGGCAATAAAATATTATAAAAAATCCCTTAAATATAAACCTTTCTGGGAAGAAGCCAGGAAAGAAATAGAGAAGATAAGTGCAGTAAAAAGGTTGAAGGTTGAGGGCTGAGAGTTTGAAGTTTAATATATATAAAACTCTGAACTCTAACCCTGAACTATTTCAACTTACTTTATTCTTTTAATAATCTCTTAAGTTCTTTTTCCAGCGATTTTACGGAAGTTCGACAAGTA
>JAKJGF010000345.1 GCA_022704525.1 Bacillota bacterium
TCTCTTTTCTTTACTCCAATTAACTAAATCTTCCGGACTTCCATATTTTTCCTCTGGTTTATTATATGGAGGGCCCCTTAAGAGATTTTTTTTCTTTTTCTTTCGTCTTATACTTAATTTATTTCTACACACATTTTATTATCTCTACTTTCTTGAATAGATATCCTACGGAACAGTCAAAATCTTTACAAATCAAAGCGAGTACAATCTACACCTTACCTCATTTTTCCCATTTTGCAAACGCGGCAAGGGCAGCAGCAGCGGCCTCCCTTACACAGGAAAACTTACTGAAAAGGCATTCCTTAAGGATCGGCACACAGGGAGAAATGTCTTTCTTCTTTTCTGCCCATTCAGATAGCTTCCTCCCTGCAGCACTGCTCACTTCCTGACTGGCCTTCAATAACTGATTTACCTTCTCCCAGTCATTCTTTTTAATAAGATAATTACTCACGTCCTGAGCAAAATACCCTTCAATATAAGTAACCCTCTCTGGAGTAAGCATTTTCATAATATCAGAAAGACCTATAGATATATCTCTGTTTTTCTTAATGAGCATCTTAAAGGTATGGGCGGCACAGTTTTTTATGACATCACTACCATCGAATAAAAGCTTTCCGAAGAATTCTATAAGCAGGTTTCTCTGTTTCTTCTCAAGAGAACAATGGAGGGCTCTCTGTAATATATATGCAACTTCATTTCTTCTCCCATCTTCTCTGTCTGAAACTATTCCCATAAGAACAGGAAATGCGCGGGAAATGTCTCTCTGTGCTGCAATATTCTTAAGGGCCATCAGGGCATCATATCCTCTATCATCCCTGTCGGAAAGTAACTCAATCAGCACCGGCATTACCTTTGCCACTCCCACCAGGTTCATTACATCTTTCAAAACAGAGACGGAACTCGCCCTTATTCGCCTGTCTTTATGAGAACTCATACGGACAAGTAACTCTATATTCTCTGAGACATCTATCTTTTTATATATAGCCTTTTTAAGGGCCTCTCCTGCATAAAACCTCAGGTTTATGTCACTGCTCATCATACTTTCCCTGATTACAGACATAAAAGGCTTCATATCAATAGTTTCATCAGAGGTTATCATATGAATGGCTGTTGACCTTATGAGAGGATCTTCTTTACTGATAAGTTTTTCCATTTTATTAAAAGTTTTTTTATCAAAATAGTATCTCCACAGCAGAATAGAAGACTGTTTTTTTATTTCATTATTTTTATCTTCCGTGAGGTCTTCCAGAACATCAATAACCGGTGTTATTTCTGAAAGAGAGCGATTACTCACAATCTTCAGGACTGTTAACCTTACATGCTCTTCTTTATTGGATAAAAGGTCTTCCATTCTCTTCCAGTCACCTCTTTTAAGGCTATGAAAGACAAGAATGGAGGCACTGTCTTCCCTTAAATACCTCTCGGTATGGGTGAGATTTACTTCTGCCTTTCTGATTAAAGTGTCATATGATTTCTCAAGTTCTTCCAGCTGGCCATCTTTAAGAATGTCAAGAGCCTCAGGAGGATAGAGCCTTTTAATATCAAAAACCTCGGTGCAGCCCATACCATCTATGGGAGATTCATATTCCACACTATAAGAAATGGTATAGTAATTTCCACATTCAGAACATCTTCTGAGTCCCCCCTGAGATATGGGATTATCAGGCTTAAGCCTGAAGACTTCTTTCGGTATATTAAATTCCTGATAATAAGTGTAATCAGCCGGAATAAATCTGCATATATTACAAACCGCTGTATATCCACCTGTGAGGACATCCCTGCAGCATCTGATTAATTTATCAACTTCTCCTCTCATATTCAATTGCAGTCTCTCTATCTCCTGGAGAACAAACCCTGCAGTATCTCTGTTTTTCTCCGCACAGGAGATGATATAAGAAATGGCAGAAGAATTTTCTCTCTCCAGTCTTTCAAGAAGATATGATATAACATCAGGGACTGCTTCGATGTTTAATCCTGCCCTTACGGCATTCTCCAGAAAGGCAGAGGCGGATTTTCTGAGTTCTGTATGCTCACTTACAAGTATCCTTCCAAGACGTGAAACAAGGGACTGAATATATTTTTTTCTTGTAGTAAGAAAAACTCCGCAGGCTTCCAGTGCACCGGACATTATGGAAAGCTTCGGGTCCGAAAGGAGCGAGTCGACTTTATCCATAGAAGGCTCAACACCGGTCAGGTAATGAAAAGTAATACAATATGAAGCCATTCTGCTGAATCTGTCATTATCACATGAGAAAACCTTTTCCAGTGAATCTAAAGCTTCCCTTATATTCACGTCAACCTGTACAAAAGATCGTAATGTAGAAAGAGCATATTCTTTTATATCCTTTTCAGAAAGCAATGAAGCCAGTACCGGAACACCGGCAGAAAGGACACTGTCAGGGAGTTTTTTCTTAAATGAAACAGTCTCACTGAGAAAAAAGGGGATCTGTTTTCTTAACCACTTTTTTTCATTCATCATTATAAGGACAGAGAGCATCTTTTTCCTGTCTTTTTTTATATAATCCATAAGAGATTCGAAGATTTTATATTGAAAAAGCCAGCAAAAAGGAAGAGCTTCTACAAGGATAAAGACATTCTCAGAGGTAATTGTATTTATGTGTTTACACAGTGCTTCTGTTACGTACATTCCAAAGTCTTTATCTTTTGTAAGACTGCTCAGTTCCTGATAGTCCCCCTGATTCAGATAATGAATGGCCAGGGTCTCTGCCGCCGGTTCCATGACAGGCAATTGATGAGAGGAGAGAAAAACCTCTTTAAGGGTCTTCTTGACATAAGAAATATCCTCTCCCTTTTTAGCAGCAGTTCTAAAGTAATCTATAGCTTTTTTCCATTTTTCATGAGGCCAGGGATCTTCCTTCTGAAGTTGCTCAAAATATCTGTTCTGAATTTTGTTTTTATTCATAATTAATTATACTCTATAATTTCTGCTTATTCAATTTAATGAAAATTAACACAGCCATGAAGAGTAAAAATTCTTCTCACCTTGTAGAAACGAAAAATGTAAATTCCTTTTACCTGACATCAGGGATAAAATTCAAGTGAATATCAAATTACAAACAAGGGAGAAAACCGTACTTTCAGGGATTTTAGAGGAATTTTTATTATTATAAAAAGATAATTTTATATGGGTTTCTAATTTTTTATAATATAACTTTTACTTTTTTTCAATTTTTTAGATGGCTGGAAAGTAAAAGGGCTATTCGGAGGAGATCTGAAAAAAATTACTCTTCATCGCTGGTATAATCTAATGTGACATTGTCAAGTTAATTCCTGCATGTTATAATATACAGTCTTTAAACAACATTGAAAGGGGTAAATCATATGAAAAGTAAATTATTTTTTATCATGCTTCTCTCTCTTGCATTCCTCATCCTATCTGTTGCAACCTATGCCTCTGATTATACGAAAGGACCCGACAGTGAAAAGCTCAAAGTAATTCTTTCAGATTTCGAAACCTATGCAAAAACCGGCATGACTGACTGGCAGGTTCCCGGT
>JAKJGF010000346.1 GCA_022704525.1 Bacillota bacterium
CATCATGCACATATTTTTTATATTAATGGAACCAGCTACAGGCTCAAGAATAAGTTGGCAAAAAATAACATCTGAAGTGGATCAGTTTTATATGAAAAAGTGGATCAGTTTTACTTGACAATCTATACCTCTTCGTAAAAATGTAAAATAATAACTCTTTGCATCTCGTAACTGCATAGAGCAGCCTATAAAAACTTTATTAAGAGCGCAGTTTTTAATCATAAAAATACCGGATGCTCTATCCTGTTTAGTAGTCATTAACAAACTCCTCTCTTTAATCTTTCTTTGTTTTTCAATATTGCAAGGGTCTTAATATTTTGTTCTTTTATACTTTTAAGAGCCTCTATAAAACCGCTTACGTCTTCTTTTTTTAGCCAGTTCAGATCCTCTATCTTTGCCACTCTTTTAGAATTACTCTAGCTATAGATTCGAAATCCTCTGTTTCTTTCTCTTTCTCCCATATCTTCATTTTCTCTATTATATTTACCTGTCTTTTCACGGGTTCACCTTCCACATAGTCTGGATGGGCAGGAGCATTACCCTGTGGAGATGAAGCTAAACCGAAAACCTTCTCATTCTTACAGGCAGCCAGGAAATATCTATCCCTGAAACGGATATTATGTTTACACATATCAGTTAATATTCTATTAACCACTATTTCACAGTCCAGGCCCTTAGCAGAAAGAACTTTCTTACCCTCATTCAAAACTTTATCTGAAACCTGCCCACTCGGATCTGAAGCTGTGGATTTTGCTTTTTCCTTTGCAGGTGCTGCAGCAGCAGGAGCAGCAGGGATAATATAAGGCAGTACTGCTCTCAGGGCAGTAAATTCATTCTTACCTGTAGCAGCAGGCACGGCGGGGCGTGGTAAATTTTTAACAAACGAATTGTCATTACTTCCATAAGAACAATTAGAGGTATTCTTATTGTTAGAGATTTTCTTATTATTTTCTTCATTTATATTTTTAGAAGAAGAATCTGAATCTTGCGATTTTTGATCATGATTTTTAGATATAGATTTTTGATCTTGTAACGAAACATGTGACGGGGGGTGTGCCGAATTCTGTGACGGGGTATTATTCCTTGCAATAGCAGTGTTTTCAACTACTTCAGCAGTATTTTCTTCTAATGCAGGTGTAACAGAACATATGACAGGGGGTATTGTCAGTCTAATTATACTTCTGCCGGTGGACTTCATTTAAAAATCTGATATTCATTTCATTACATATTTCTATAAACTTCTTTTCTGAGTCTTACTCTGGTAACAACTATATTTCCTTTCAGGTCAATCTCAAAAATTACTCTCCACTTACCCACTTTCACCTTATAACATTTATCATATCCCTGAAGTTTACCCGGTCTTATCTTACCTTTTTTGAGTTTATCAAGGGCTTTTAAAACTCTTTCTCTTGTTTTCTCATCTAACTTTTCTATATCTTTTAATGCTGATTTCAAAATTATTACTGGCATTTATATTCTTCTTTCACCTGTTCAAGAGTCTTATATTGTCCTGCTTCATACTCTTTTCTTCCCTGGTCTATATCCTTTAAATCTTCTTCATCCAGTTCCTCAAATTCTAAATCATCATCATCATTTTCAATAAGACTCAATAAATATTTCTGTATTGTTTGCTCTTTTAATGCCGCCCTCGATTTCAATCTCTTATGGACTTCGGCAGGCATCCATAAAGTAAACTTCTTTTCTCCTCTTATCTTTTCTTTAGTTGTCATACATATCACTCCTTTTATATTTTATATCTTAATTATACTAATAGGGCTATAAAAAGTCAATAAAGTAAATAGTTTAATTATTATTTTTATACCATTTGCTCTTTAGGAACGAGCTTTATCACCAGATCCATATCTAAAATTTCTGCCATTTTTTTAATTCTATTTAGACTGGCTTTCTGTATGCCTTTACCTTTCAGATCACGGCAAATATTACTTCTGGAAGTTCCTAATTTCTTGGCAAAATCTTCATAAGTCAGGTTCTTCTTTTTTAACGCTTCAAAGAATTGAATTTCTAAATCAAGTTCCCTCCGGGCCTGCTCGAACATCTCCTTGAATTCTGGATTATTCATTTCTTTTTCAAATAGAGTCTCACACATAATAAGTTTCCTCCTTTACTCTTTTTATATAGTCTCTTTTCGCTTTTATCGCAAAGCTCAGAGCTTCTTTTTCTCTCCTTCCTAATTTCTGGGTTTTCTTTTTAAAACCATTGGTAATAATAATTTTCCTGTCGATGGTAGTAAAGTTAAGATATCTGTTGTTATCAAATTTCAGTGCATAAATAGAATTTTCCGGGTCTTCCAGTCTCTGTACATATGCTCAGAAAGAAACTGTCCATAAGGGCTATTTGCTAATCTCTCTATTAAGGCAAAAAACCTTGCTTTCTCTTTTTTGGTAAGTTCGTTATAGAACTACAAAAGAGATGGAGAGACTTTACAGGTGAGCCAGTTAGAAGAAGAGGGAGATTTTCGGGTAGATAACCTCATAACTAACGGAGTTTACTTCATCACAACAGAAGGTCAGCATAAAACCTGCAATTGTCCTGATTATCAAAACAGATGTTCAGGCTTTAATCCTCCGGTACACTGCAAACATATTATTGCAGTAAACAACTGGATCGAGTGGCAGAAAAGAGCAAAAGACAGAAAAGACGGGAAACATAACTTTGATGCTCATAAATATCTAATCAAAGTTTCTGGCAGGGATTACCTGGAAGTAAAATTCCGGCTACACTGGTTCAGGTTGGAGCATACAGCCTGGGACATTCGGACAGAGATTGTAAATCTGGATCTGGAGAAGGGGATCGCTCTGGTGAGAGCAGACATATTTGACGAGAAAGGCAATCATAAATCATCGGGCCTGAAGATGGAGTTTAAGAGCAGCTTTGGTGACTTTTGCGAAAAGGCTGAAACTGGCGCAATAGGCCGGGCACTTGCAGCCCTGGGTTATGGCACATTGCAGACCTTTGACCTGGAAGAAGGAATTGAGAAGGGCAGAATAGCAGATGCCCCTGTGAGCCTTACCAGGGATAAAGGCAACGGGAAGACCATGAAAGAAACCACAAAAGAACCGGCTCTCCGGCAGGAAAGCAACGAGGAGATCAGACCTGAGCAGAAGAGCAGCAACGGGAGCAACAGGAATAATGGCGGTAATAGCAATGGCAACGGTAACGGCAAGATAAGTGAAAAGCAGTTACGATATCTGGAGGACCTTTGCAAAGAGCTAAACGTAAAACCTGCTATTGACCTGACAACTATTACAAGAGAACAGGCCACCTGGCACATAACAAACCTGGAAAGAATGAGACTGGAAAAAACCAGGAATTAAGCCAGACAAGGAGCCGGGCTTTATGCTCCGGCTCCGGCCATCCGCCGGGGTAGTCGCATTGCAGCAGTTCCTGAAAGAAAAATTCCGCACTTCCGCAGCTCTGGATCGGGTTTCGCTCTGGGGCACTGGCTCTGGATTTTTCTTAATAGACTTTCCGGCGTTGCTACCAG
>JAKJGF010000119.1 GCA_022704525.1 Bacillota bacterium
ACAGGTAATAGTGGCGGTGAGATTTTTGTTTTAAAACTACAAGATGGAAGTGTTATCTGGAGATATTTGACAGGAGGAGCAATTACTGCTACACCTGCAGTTTTTTCTTCAAAGGTATTTTCTTTGAAAGAATTCAAACAATCCTTTTTGAATTTAAATGAGAAAGCTTTTAATATTTACAAAAATAGGATTTATATTTTAAATAAGTCGGGTTTTATGGATATTTATAATTTTGAGTTTAACAGACTTTTATGGAGTTTTAAGTTTTATAAATTCCCTCTGGAATATGAAAGTGTTCTTTTTGTTGTTTCTAATGACGGATATATTTACTGTTTTTTAGAAAGAAAATAAAAAAAATAAATGATCCTCTTTACTTTTTTATAAATTGTAGTGATAATAATTAATAATAGGAGAAGAGATATTTTAACAACAGATTATAATATTTGAATTTTAGAAAGGAGAATTATTATGGGTAAAGTAGGAAAATCTGGCGGCGGCGGTGGAGCGAAACGCTCTTCAGCCCCGAAAAGAAGTCATGGCACAAAAGGAAATAAAGGTGTAAAGGACACTAAGAAAAAAGAAGAGACAAAAGAAGCCAAGAAGACTGAAGAGACAAAGAAAGATGAGAAGACAAAAGATAAAGCTGAATTAACTGATGATGCAAAAGCAAAGGATGCTTCCGGAGCTAAAGAAAACGACCCTAAAGATGAGATGATTAATAAGTTGCTGGAACAACTTCTTAACAAAAAAGAAGAAGAGGGCGCAGAGAAGGCTAAAGAAGAATGCGGCGGCGGAGGCGGCGGCGAAGGCGGCGGCGGTGAAAAACCGAAGGACGCCGGTGCTGCCCAGCAGGCTCAGAATAATCCTCAGGCTGCCCAGCAGGCAGAACAGCTGGCCAACCAGACCTTCCAGTTAAGTGGAGTTGACCCTCAGCAGGTGGAACAGTACCTTAATGCACAGCAGGGACAAATGGGACAGCAGGGACAGATACAACAAATGCAGCCACCACAGGCAAAAGCTTCACCTAATCCCCAGATGCTTCAGGTTACTTTGCAGCAGTTACAGGGAGTTGCGGCACAGGGTGGTCAGATGCCTCCCAAAACCAGTCAGAAGGTTCAGCTTGCTCAGCAGATTGGTCAGCAGTCACTCCAGATGAGCCAGGGTGGTATGGGGCAGAATGGAATGAATCCTACCCTTGGAATGGGTCAGCAGGTTAATCCAATGGGTGGTGGTATGATGCCAATGGGTGGTACTATGCCGATGTTTGGTTTTTAAAATAGTTTTATAGTAAACAGGGGTAGATCCCTGTTTTATTTTTTGTATAAACCTTTGTGAACAGTGAAGAATGGAAAAAATTTATCCTCTTCACTGTTTGCTGTTTTATACCTGATATGAAGGAATTGGGATATATCTGTTGAAATAGAGAAAAAAATATCTAGTGTTTTTATAATTTATTAATTTATATACATAGGAATTTTCATTATTGTTAAATTTTTAGCTTCAATAAAATAAACCTTTTATGTTTAAAGCAATCAGCAATCAGCAATCAGCTTAAGGAAAAACTGAAAGCTGAGGGCTGAAAGCTGATTGCTAATAATAATTTAAGTAAGGAATATTGTTATGCCTGCCCCCACTATAAGTCTCTGTATGATAGTTAAAAATGAAGAAAAATTTCTGGAGAATTGTTTAAAAAGCGTAGAAGGTCTGGTAGAGGAAATTATTCTTGTTGATACAGGTTCTACTGATAAAACTATTGATATAGGTAACAAATTTGGAGCAAAATCATATCATTTTCAGTGGTGTGATGATTTTGCTGCTGCCAGAAATGCTTCCCTTGATAAAGCTACCTGTGATTGGATACTTGTTTTAGATGCTGATGAAGAACTGGATAGAAATACTATTCCTCAAATAAAAAAAACTATAAGAAGTTCGGATCTTTTAACTGCTTATTTTATAAAGGTTGTAAATTATCTTGATGAATCTGATGATCCTGCTAATTCTACAGAGCTCAGAATTGTCAGATTATTTCCTAACAGGAAAGACATACGTTATAAACGACTTATACATGAAGAGATCTATTCAGAAGGCATACTGAGAAAATCTCTTTGTGACGCCTGTATTTATCATCGTGGATATACTGACAAATTACATACAGAAAGGAATAAAGGGGAAAGAAATGTAAATCTCCTTCTTAATTCTATAAAACAGGAACCGGATAATTCTTTTCATTATTATAATCTTGGAGTTTCTTATTATGTGCAGGACAGACTTGAGAACTCCATAGAAGCCTTTAAAACAGCTCAGGAAAAATGTGATTATCCCCGGACCAGTATTTTTTTGCCTTCCAGTTATTCTCTCTGTGCTGCTGCTCTTTCCAGACTTGGTAATTATAAGGAAGCAAAAGAACAGGCAGAAAAAGGTATTGCTCTTTCTCCATATTTTTATGAAGCCTATTTTAATCTTGGTAAAGCATGGGTTGGCCTTAAAGAAACTGATAAAGCTATAGAGGCTTTTAAGATGGCTCTTTCCACGGCAGATAAACCACAATTTGCTGTTATGGATAGAGGTACCGGTGGTTGGAAAGCTTATTGTGAACTTGGATTGCTTCATCTTAATGAAGATAAACTTTATGATGCTCTGAGATATTTTAATATGGGTCTTATTCTGTTACCTAATTCTACAAAACTCCTTATAAATGCAGCTCATTGTTATAGGAAATTGAAATTTTATGAACATGCTAAAGATTCTTTTCTGAGAGCTCATCAAATAGAACCCAGACGTCTGGATATATGTTATGATCTTATAGAACTTTATGATAAGGTGGGGCTTTATGAAGAAGTTATTAATCTTTTTGAGGAGATGATGGATTATTATCCTTCTAATAAAGATCTTTTCTTTGTTGTTGCCAGAAGATATGATTGCACAGGTAATTATAAACTTGCTATTCATTATTATACTCAGACTCTTGTCCTGGATGAAGAAGACCCCTCTGTGTATTTTTATAGAGCCAGATGTTACTGGCATCTTGGTTCTACCGGCAAAGCAAGAAAGGATCTTAAAAGGGCTCATAAATTGAATTCTGAGTTACTGAAGGGTTTTACCCTCAGTGATTTTTATAAGTGAGACGTGAGACGTGAGACGTGAGGAGTTGAATACCGATCACCTCTCACTAATTAGGAGGTTTTTATAAATGTCTCAACCCACTCTCAGTCTGGCCATGATAGTAAAAAACGAAGAGTATAATATTTATACATGTTTAAAACAGGTGGAGGATCTGGTGGATGAAATCATCATTGTAGATACTGGTTCTACAGATAATACTCTTAAAGTATTAAACCAATTTCCTGTAACTTTGTATCATTATAAATGGGATGATGATTTTTCTTCAGCCAGAAATTATTCAATCTCTAAATGTACCTGTAATTGGATATTAATCCTGGATGCTGACGAATTTATAGATAGTACCTTAAAATACATGGTGAGAGAATTGATAAAAACAAAGGATTTTGTGGGATTTGAATTTGAACAATTTACTTATCTTTCGAATGATATTACGCCAGAATTTCGTATTGAACCAGTTCTTCGCCTTTTTCCGAACCATTCGTCATTACGTTTTAGATATTCTATTCAGGAGAAACTTATATGTAATAACCCTGAGCTGGAATTCAAACACATTTATTCGGGAATCAGACTCTGGCATTATGGATATATGCAACAGAATTATCAGTCAAGAGAAAAATACAATAGAAATTTACAGGTATATCTTAAAAATTTACTATTGAAACCGGAAGATTCTCTTGAACATTTTTTTACAGGTTTACAATATTACTATCTTCACAAATATAAAGATGCCCTGAACCACATAAAACTTGCTATAAAATATGGTTCTAAAGATATAACTTATTATCCTTATTTTTTTACAATGGGTGCTGCTATTTTAACAAAATTAGACCTTTATAAAGATGCCAGGAATATGTGTGAAGAAGCTATTTCTATAGATCCTTCTATAGGGGAGGCTTATTTTAATGCAGGTGAAACCATGAGAAATCTTCGTGATTATACCGGTGCCATTATTATGCTTGAAAAAGCTATTTCTTCTGAAGCTAAAAATTATTATTTTTTTCAGGATAGATCGAAAACAGGTTGGAAGGCTTATTCTGAAATGGCTATCTGTTATGTCCAGCTGAAAGAAATGGAAAAAGCCAGAGATGCTCTTTTAAAAGCTTTAAATTTAAAGCCTTTTTATTCTCCTTTGATGGTAAGCCTTGCGTATCTTTACAAAGAACTTGATGATCTTCCAGAGGCCGAGAAATATTTTCAAGCAGTTTATGAGCAGGAATTTAATCGTTTTTCAATAGCCTATGAACTTTATGAGATATATAAACAAACGGGACGAATTAATCTTGCCGCATCTATACTTGAAAAACTTTATTTTTATAATAAGGAAAATCCGACTTTACTATTAGATATAGCAAGAACTTTTTATGAAGCAGGTGATAATATTAAGGCAATAAATTATTACTCTCAATATCTTGAAGATTTTCCAGACTCTCCTTCGGAAGAAATCTATCTTAGAAGAGGTGTGTGTTTTTTTAGAGAGGGTTTAACAAAAAAAGCCAGGTCTGATTTTAATAGAAGCAGGAAAAAAAATCCCCATCTATTAAGAAAAGTTTTTTTGGATGAACTTGTGAAATAGTGAAAAGTGAAAAGAAGTGAAAAGTGAATGGCGAGGAGTTAAATACCTCTCACCTCTCACGTTTCACTTCTCACGAGTAAGGGAGTTAAATAGTGAAAAATTTATTTCGTATTTTTAATGTCCTGCTTATTTTAATACTGATTTCTGTCACAGGTGCTGTTGCAGTAAATTATTTGCAAATATGGTCTCCTGGCCCCGGTAAAACACAGGTGACTGTTGATATAGAACCGGGACGTTCCACTTCTGACATAGGTGATATGCTGTCACAGAAAGGTCTTATAAAAAGTAGTTTTATTTTTAGATTAGTTTCTAAATATACAAAAACCGGTGAGAAATTACAGGCAGGTAAATATACACTCCATACAGGTATGTCTATGATTGAAATTTTAGATGCTCTTCAACATGGAGTAGATGCACAGACTTATAGTTTTACTGTTCCTGAAGGTTATACATCCAGACAGATTGCTTTTTTATTAAAGAATAAGGGTAGTATTGATGAAAAAGAATTTATGGATATAGTTAAGAGTAAAAAGGGAATTAATTTTAAATACTCTCATATATTAAAAGGAAAGACTTTAGAAGGATTTCTCTTTCCTGATACCTATTCTGTATATAAAGATAGCACACCGCTGGAGATTATAAATAAAATGCTTCAGCAGTTTCAGGATGTTGTTCCACAGGATTCGGAATATCTATCTGAGAAAAAAGGCTTATCTATGTATAAGTTAATAGTTCTTGCTTCTCTAATAGAAAGGGAAGCAAAAGTAGAGGATGAAAGACCCATTGTGGCAGCTGTATATTATAATAGAATTAAGAAAGATATGCTTCTTGAGTGTGATGCTACTATACAATTCTTATTTGATTCTCCAAAGGAATTTCTTACTTATAAAGATTTGGAAATAGATTCGCCTTATAATACCTATCTTTATAAAGGGCTTCCTCCCGGACCAATAGCTAACCCCGGTTTATCTTCGATTAAAGCAGCTCTTTCCCCGGCTTCTGTTACATATCTTTATTATGTTGTAAAAGGTAATGGGAGACATAAATTTAGTAATACTTATGAGGAACATTTGCAAGCTGTTGAAGAATATAGAAAGAGTATAGAAAATCAATAAAGGATTTTTTTATTACAAATAATCATTATAATTAAAAAAATAAAATTTCTTATAATTTATAATGAACGTGTAATTTTTTATTTTTGTAGCTAGAAGGATTATCCTGAGTATTGTAGAATAATGTTCTGTATGTATTTGAATTAAAAAAAATCAGATTTTGACCTGATATTTAAAGACTTGCTCTTATGAGTAATGCCTGCTATAATGAGAGTGAATTTAGTATATATAAATTTTGTGAGGTGAAAATTTAATGATAACCCCTTCAAGCGCTTCAAGTAAAGATATAGCTGAAATGTTACTTGAAGAAGGTTTAATAACTCCGAGACAATTAGAAAAGGCAATTGAACAGCAAAAAAATAGTAATGAATCTCTTGAAAAAATCATAATCGGTCTGGGTTATGTAACAGAGAAAGAGGTTACAGAGGTTATAGGAAAGGAAATGGGAGTTCCCTTCATAGATTTAGATGAAGTGGAAATCGACCCTGAACTGGCCCGGGCTATTCCTGAGCATTTAGCTCAGCGTTACAAGGTTATCCCTGTGGGACAGGAAAACAACAAACTGGCCCTTGCAATGGTAGATCCTCTGAATGTATTTGCTATTGATGATATAAGACTTATTACAGGATTTGATATAGAACCTATGATCTCCACTGAAGAGAGTATCATAAGGGCTATAAACAAACAGTTTGGTGTGACTGACCTTGCAGAAGTGCATGAAACTGTGCAGGATATTGCTCTTTCAGATTTCGGAGATCTTGAAACCCTTGAAGAAGAAGAGGAGATGGAGCTTGACAAATTAAAGGAATTAGTAGATGAAGCTCCTATAGTAAGGGTTGTAAACCTTATTATTACTCAGGCCATCAATGATAAGGCCAGTGATATCCACATAGAACCTCGGGCGAAAAATGTATGTGTTCGTTACAGGATTGACGGAGTTCTTCATGAGGTTATGTCGCCTCCGAAACATATACAGGCACCAATGGTATCCCGTATAAAGATTATGGCAAGTCTTGATATAGCGGAAAGAAGAATTCCCCAGGATGGAAAAATCCACTTAAAACATGATAACAAGGAATATGACCTTCGTGTATCGAGTCTTCCCACTTCTCACGGAGAGAAGATAGTTATGCGTATTCTGGATAAGAGCAGTGTTATGATTGGCCTTGACAAACTGGGTCTTATGCCTGATACACGGGCAGTCTTTGAGGATCTGGTATTTAAACCTTATGGAATGATACTTGTTACAGGTCCTACTGGTAGTGGAAAATCTACAACCCTATATACAGCATTAAATATGCTGAACAGTCCTGAAGTAAATATCTGTACAGTAGAAGACCCTGTAGAATATCAGCTGCCCGGTATTAATCAGGTACAGATAAATCCGAAAGCAGGCCTTCATTTTTCAACTGCCCTGAGGAGTTTCCTCCGTCAGGACCCTGATATAATAATGGTAGGTGAGATACGTGACCAGGAGACAGCTCAGATTGCTATTGAGTCAGCTCTTACCGGTCATTTAGTATTATCCACCCTTCATACCAATGATGCTCCCGGAGCTATAACCCGTCTTATAGATATGGGAATAGAACCCTTCCTTGTGGCATCAGCTCTGGTGGGAGTAATTGCCCAGCGTCTTGTGCGGCGTATATGTCCTAACTGCCGTGAGTCTTATACTCCTCCTGAAGAGGCAGTGGCGAAATTCGGTCTTAATCTTGCCGATACGAATATTGTCTTTTATCATGGCAGAGGTTGTGAGCACTGCAAGGGAACCGGTTACAAAGGAAGATCCGGTATATATGAGATGATGACAATAAACGAGAATGTGCGTCCTTTAATTTTAAGAAATGCTCCTACAGTAGAAGTAAAGGATGCAGCTATAGAAAATGGTATGGTTACACTTCAGGAAGATGGTTTACGTAAGGTTCTGGAAGGTACCACTACAATAGAGGAATGTCTCAGGGTTGTATATGTGGGAGAGGAGATGTAACTTATGGCACAGGATGCGGCCACTTTTGGACTGGCAGATTTGATGCGTATTGCTGTTGAAAGAGGAGCTTCCGATCTTCATCTTACAGTGGGTTTACCTCCTACTTTGAGGATAACAGGCAGATTAGTACCTACAGAGTACCCAAGACTTCGTCCTCAGGATACAAAGCGTCTGGTCTACAGTATATTAAATGATAAGCAGAAAGAATTTTTTGAAAAAAATTGGGAACTTGATCTTTCTCATGGATTACAGGGATATTGTAGATTCAGGATTAATGTTTTTCGTCAGCGTGGATGTGTAACAGCTGCTTTAAGAGCTATTCCTGAGACTGTTCCATGCCGTGATGAATTAAATTTACCACCTGTTCTGGATGAACTTGTAGAGTTACATCAGGGATTGATTTTAGTTACGGGCCCCACAGGAGTGGGTAAATCGACTACTCTGGCCTGTATGATTGATCAGATTAATGCAAATCGTTCCTGTCATGTAGTTACAGTAGAAGATCCCATAGAATATGTTCATCCCCATAAAAAATCTATGGTTAACCAGAGAGAACTCGGACATGATACACAGGCATGGACAAATGCTCTCAGGGCTGTTCTTCGTGAAGATCCTGATGTTATACTGGTTGGTGAGATGAGAGATTTAGAATCAATTGCTCTTACTATTACTGCAGCTGAAACGGGGCATCTGGTTCTAACTACTTTACATACTTCAGATGCATCTCAGACAGTTGATAGAATTATAGATGTATTTCCTCCTCATCAACAACAACAGGTAAAAATTCAACTTTCCAGTGTTATACAGGCTGTAATTTCTCAGCAACTAATTCCTCATGCCAGTGGTATAGGCAGAGTGCCGGCTATGGAAATTATGATAGTCACTCCAGCTATTAGAAATTTGATACGTGAAGGTAAAACACATCAATTGTATAATTCTATCCAGACAGGTGCAAAATATAGAATGCAGACTATGGAACAATCCCTTCTGGAGCTTTATAAAACTCAACAGATAACATATGAAGAAGCTATGAATAGAACTTCTCATAGAGAGGAATTAAGAAGATTAATAGATGCTCTATAAGTATCTTTAATTGATAGTTTTGCGTGGGGAAGAGATTTATAAAAATAAAAAAATGACAAAGGAGGTGGACAGCTGACTTTCAAAGATTTTTGAGAGCAGTGAAATAGGATGTGGTGGTTTCTATTAATAATAGGTTTCATTTTAGTCGGTCAATATACTGAAATTTAAAGGAGGGTGAAGTCTTTTATGCCAACATTTCTCTATGAGGCTATTGATTCTGAAGGGAAAATGGTTAAGGGGACTATAGATGCAGAAAATCAGCGTGTAGTAATCAATAAGCTAAGAGAGATGAGGTATACTGTAAAGAGTATAACCGAACGCTCTTCTAGTAATGTTCAAACTGATTTGCTGGCCTATGTTGATAGGTTTCGAAGAGTAAATATGCAATCCCTTACCATCTTTAGTCGTCAGTTTGCTACGATGATTAACGCTGGCCTTGCTATGGTAAGGTGTCTTGACATTCTGTCACAACAGACAGAAGATAAGAAATTACAGGAAGTTCTTATTGCTGTGAGAAAAGATGTGGAAGGTGGTTCTACTTTATCAAATGCTCTGGGTAAATATCCTAATGTTTTCTCAACTCTCTATATAAGCATGGTAAAAGCCGGTGAAATGGGTGGTGTCCTTGATACTGTTTTAAACCGTCTTGCTAATTTCCTTGAAGCTGATTTGAGATTGGAGAAAAAAGTTAAGTCGGCAATGACATATCCTACTGTAATTTTAATTATGGCTCTGGCAATAGTATTTTTCCTTGTTACTTATATATTACCTACCTTTGTAGAATTATTTGAAGGTATGGATTTGGATTTGCCTCTTCCTACTAAAATATTAATAGGTCTTACTAAGGCCTCGAAAAATCCGCTGGTTATAGGGCCTGTTATAATATTGATAATTGTACTTGTAGTAGTATTTAATCAATATGTAAAAACTCAGGCAGGTCGAATGCAGTATGATATGCTGAAACTTCGTATGCCAGTATTTGGCTTGTTAAATAAAAAAGTTGCTATCTCAAGATTTTGTCGAACTCTTGGGACTTTGTTAAGTAGCGGTGTACCTATTATGCAATCATTAGAAATAGTAGGAAAAGCTTCAGGTAATGAAATTATAGCTCAAACAGTTATAAAAGTAAGAGAAAGTATACGTGAAGGAGAAAGTATAGCAGGACCTCTTGGAATGAGCGGATTATTCCCTCCCATGGTAACTCAGATGGTAGCCGTTGGAGAAGAAACCGGTAATTTAGATGCTATGCTTTCTAAGGTATCAGATTTTTATGATACTGAAGTAGAATTTATGTTAGAATCGCTTACATCAATGCTTGAACCTATTATGATAGTTGGAATGGGTGGAATAGTTGGATTCATAGTAGTATCTGTCTTTTTACCCATGTATCAACTTATTGGAACTATTAAATAAACACATTAAATTACCAGATGTGCAATATTATAGAGATTACTATACTTTTGCAGAATCTTGAAAAATCATTATCCTGTAGGGGTGCAAGGCCTTGCGCCCCTACAGGGTGGAATAAGGCTTTGTTTAAAAAGTGCAAAAGTATAGGAGATTATATATTATTTTTAGAAGGGTCTGTAGGAGGTGCCCTATTTTTTTATTTTAAGCTATTAGCAGGTAAATACATAAGTGAAACTTTAGGACAGAAAGTTACTGGAGATTCTTATGACATCAGAGGATAATAATTTTTCTCAGGAAGATTCGCAGGCAGAGGAGGATTTTATTGATGATAGTAATTTTATCCCTGAAGTGACTAATTTTACAAATGAAAATATAAATAATGAATTATTATTAACATATGTTCAAACCAGGAATATTGAATTACGTCATGAAATAGTATTAAATAATTTTAGCCTGGTGAGATATATAGCTAAAAATTATCAGGATAGTGGTGAAAGTATTGATGATTTGATTCAGGTAGGATATATAGGCTTAATTAAGGCTGTTGATGCTTACGATGTCCAGAAAAACGTCAAATTTGTTACTTATGCAACTCATAAGATTCGTGGCGAAATAAGACATTATTTAAGAGATAAAAGTAGTATTATAAAGAGACCGCGATGGATTCAAAGCCTTTATATTCAGATATTAAAGGCAATAGAAGTTTTAACTAAAGATTTGGGGCGTTCTCCAGTATTACTTGAAATAGCTGAATATTGTAATATAAAAGAAGAAGGAATCAGGGAAATATTAAAGTTCATTGATAATTTCAGGGTCACTTCGCTGGATAGTAATAAAGGTAAAAATGACGAGGGACATTATAGTTCTCCTCTTATTGATCGTATAAAGAGTTTACGTTATGTTTCCTTTAAATTACCTGTTGAGGATAAAATTGCAATTATGCAGGCAATAGACCAGTTGAAAATGCTGGAGAGAGATGTAATATTTCTTTTCTTCTACAAAGATCTTACTCAGATCGAAATTGCCAGGAAACTTGGTGTGTCTCAAAAGCATGTATCAAGGTTAATAAAAAAATCTCTGGATAAATTAAAAGGTATTCTTGGTAAAGATAAGTATTTTTGAGCTATCAACAGTCAGCTTTCAACAATCAGCTTAAGGAGAAAAGCTGAAAGCTGAAAGCTTATATAAATAAAGGCTTTGTAATATATTTAAAGAAATTTCATATTTCAGGTCTAAAAAAAATAATAATAGGGTATATTAATAAGTAGCCTGAAAAAAGGTTGAAGATTTAAAAATTAAATGATTAAGGAGGTGAAATTGTGAGAAATAAGAAAGGTTTTACTTTAATTGAGTTAATGATCGTTATTGCAATTATCGCAATTTTAGCGGCTATTTTAGTTCCTAACTTTTTAAAAGCCCGTGCACAGGGGCAGTTAGCAGCCTGCGAATCTAATTTAAAGAACATTGCTACTGCACTTGAAATGTATGCTACTGATAATTCGGGAGATTATCCTACAGAGTTAGTAACATTAACTTCATCAGGACATGCTACCGGTGGTGGTTATATGAAGACCATACCTCAATGTCCTTCTGCTCGTGGTACCAGTTATGCATATACATACTGCACAATACCGGATAACTTTACTATGTGGTGTACTGGTACTTCTGCTCATACAGCAGCAGGTGTTAGCGATAAGTATCCACAGTATAATCCAGGCCAGGGTTTAAAGACAAAAAAATAATAAATTTCAACTGTCTTATAAAGGGGAGAAGAGAATACTCTTCTCCCCTTATATTTACGCAGGAAGGATGAGTTTATATCGAAGGAATTTTTATATTACTAAGTATGTTTTTATATGGTGCTATGGTAGGCAGTTTTTTAAATGTCTGTATATTCAGATTGCCAAAGTACAGAACTATTGCTTTCGAACGTTCCCATTGTCTTAATTGTGGTGCCTTAATATCTGCCCTGGATAACATTCCTTTTTTTAGTTTTCTTATCCTCCGGGGAAAGTGCAGAAATTGTCAAACTCCTATATCATGGCAATATTTTCTTGTAGAGTTAATTACTGCTATTATGTTTGTGGCTTTTTACCTCAAATATGGATTAACCTGGTTTCTTCTGAGAGATTTAGTGCTGGCCTGTCTTATGTTAATTATATTTTTTATAGATTTGAAATATCAACTTATTTTTGATCGTATAACTTTTTCAGGTGTAATAATGGGTATTATATTCAGTTTATTTTTAGATCCACCCGGCATAAAGGACTCTTTATTTGGTGTGATAACAGGATATATGTTTTTTGTTTTTATATTCTGGTTTGGTATTATATTATTATACTTTTCAGATTTTTTCAAAGAACTGCGTACCTTTTTATACAGTATTTTAGATGGGTCTTTTTTTACTAACAATAGTTCGGGTTATTTTAAAGATACATTAAAATGGATTATAAAAAACTGGGATGCCCTCTGCATACCTTTTTTCTTAACAATAGTAATAGGGTTTTCTCTTGGAGTTATAAGCCTGGTTCATACTGAAGAATTACCATGTTATTCCAATAACGCCAGAAATTTTGCTTTTTTAATATTTTTCTTTCTTTTTTTTCTGACTTTTCTTGTGAATCTTATTAAGGATATATTAAATGAACATTTATATGTGGAAGATTTAAGGATTTCTTATCAAATGTATCCTTTTTTATTTGCCAGTGTATCAGGTCTTCACGCTTTTATTGGATTATCTGTATTCTGTGAGGAATATGAAGAACTCCCTCCTATTGGAGGAGGAGATGCCAAGTTTGGAGCTTTAATCGGGGCTTTTATAGGCTGGCGAGATGCTTTGATTTCTTTTGCTTTTTCCGTAGTTATAGGATCAATTATAGGGATTTTAATAATACCTCTTCGTTTATTTCAGCGTAAGTATAGATTTGGCCGAACTGCTATACCTTTTGGACCTGCTATGGTTTTAGGCTGCTTTATAGTAATGTTTTATCAGAAAGATTTAATAGAATTATATAATCGTTTCATTGATTGGTATTTTTTTAGAGTATATGGTTTTTGATTGAATTATTTTTAGGATTTAGAAGGATTTTTTTTATTTGTCTCGAAAGTATTAAAAACCTTTTAATAAAAGGTTTAGGGGCGGGTTGTCGTTGATAATTATAAATTTTAATACAAACTTATCCGCGAGGGGAGGTGAATAAATGTCGTTTTTGAGGAACCTGTTTGGGCTTGGTAAAGTAGGTGCTGTAGGTATAGATATTGGTAGTAGTAATGTTAAAGTAATGTATATTGAAGACACAAAAAGAGTACCTCAAGTAGTACGAGTAGGGCTTGCAGATACTCCTAAAGGTACTGTTAAAGATGGTAAAATAGTTGATCCTGAAGCTTTAGGAGAGACAATACGTCAGGTTTTTGAATCCAGGGAGATACCAGCCAAAAAAGTAGTAAGTGCTGTTTCAGGTCAATCTGTAGTTGTTAGACCTATTCGGTTACCTCAGATGGCTGAAAAGGATCTGAATGAAGCAATAAAATTTGAGGCAGAACGTTACCTCCCTTATTCGGCAAGTGATGCCCAGATTGCCTGTCAGATAATTACTAAAGCCATTGAAGGTGATGAAAAGCATATGGAAGTACTACTTGTTTCAGCTCAGAAGGAAATGGTACAGAATATAGTTGAAACTATTGAGTGGGCGGGATATGAACCAGAAGCTATTGATCTTGAACCGTTTGCTATTCTTCGTGCTTTGCAGGTGAGCATTAGCAAAGAACAATTTAATCAAACGATTGCTCTTATTGATTTAGGAGCCAGTTCCAGTAGTATTAACATAGTAAAAAATGGGATTCTCCGTCACAATAGGACTATTACAGTAGCAGGTAATAATTTTACAAAAGCTATTGGACAATCTTTAAATTTAACTTTTGATGAGGCCGAAAAACTTAAAAAGGAAAAAGGTATCATAAGAGTTGATAAAGAATCTGCTCCTATTGCTCCTGCTGCGATGCGTATATTTAATGTTATTACTCCGGTTTTGACTGAGTTAGTAACTGAGATACAACGTTCTTTTGATTATTATCGTTCCAGATATAGAGGAGAAATGGTAGATGTTATTATTATTAGTGGCGGTACTTCATGTTTTATCAATATTGATAAGTATTTGGAAGCTGAACTAAGTATCAAAGTCCAACAGGCCAATCCTTTGTCAGGTATGTCTTTTCAAAAGGATATAGGTTTTTCAGAGGATAGACTTAAGAGTTTAGCCCCTGAACTTATGGTGTCAGTAGGTTTAGCTATGAGACAGATTATGATTGCAAATCCTACAAAATATCAAAGTGTTAGTTTTGATGTTTAATCAGGAGGTGATGAGAGAATGACGGTTAAGGTAGATCTGTTACCTTCCGAACGTAAAAGACCAAAGTTATTGGATGGTTTAACAGTATTTCTTTTAATTTTATTAATAGCTGTTGCAGGAGGTCTTGTCTGGTTTAAACTGGATCTTGACAAGCAAATAGAAGCTAAGAAACAAACAATAGAGCAATTACAGAAAGAGATAGAGCAATTAGCTCCTCTTAAACTGAAAATTGATCAGTATAAACAATTGACTCAGAGTATTAAGCAACAGGTCGCACTTTTAAAGTCTTTAAGGGATGATCCAAGGAATTACAGTGATCTTCTTACAGAAGTTAAGAAGATCATACCTAAAAATGTATGGGTTGAAAGTGTAGATATTCAACCAAGTGGTAAGAGTATAAAATTTACCTGTAAAGCTATAGCAGGAACAAAGGATGGACTCGCAATAGTGGCTTTATTTATGAGAAATATTATGGATTCTCCTTCTTTTGATGCACCTGCTGTTAGTGGCATATCAAGATCTGAAGATAAAAGAGGTTTTGTTGTTTATAATTTTAGTATGGGTGCTACGTATGCTCTTTTGGAAGGGGGTGGAAAAAAATGACAGCAGGGATGAAATTGGCTATATTTTTCTGTTTAGTTATTTTAATCGGTATAGGTTTCTATTTATTTGTTTACCAGCCCAAACAGGAAGAACTTGATGCTCTGGAGAGAGGGCCTGGTGGTATAGTTGAACTTACCGGTCAGAGAGATGCAGATAAAGCCTATGTGGCAAATATGGATCAGTATGAGAAAGAACTTAAAGAAGCTCAGGAGGAACTTGCTGATTTGCAAGTTGACGTAGAGACAAGTGCAGATTTTATCCCTAGTTATTTAGAGGCTATAGAGAAACTTGTGGCAGAAGTAAGAATGAATTTACAGGATTGGGATTTTGTTATTAATAATTTCACTCCTGGTAATCCTACTGCAGGGCAATCTTCTGGAGGGGGAGGTAGTGTTTATAATAATTACCTTATGCAGATGCAATTTGATTGTCAATATGAAACTTTACAGACTTTTTTGAGCACTCTGTCTGATAAGTCAAGATTTAATAAACTGGTTGTTGTAAATGGTATTT
>JAKJGF010000120.1 GCA_022704525.1 Bacillota bacterium
TTCTACATATAGATTTTACCAGGTTTGGATTATGAAAAAAGGTTTGCAAATTATTGATTATAATTTCCTGAAGTTCATATTCATTTGAAATTTCATTAAAAACCGGCATCATATCTTTTAATACTTTCCATAATCTTTCAATAGGGTTAAGAGTAGGAGAATAAGGTGGAAGATACACAGGATTTCTCCGGGAAAGTTTTCCCCTCTTATGCTACGAAGCATTATCCAAAATCATTACAGCAGGTTTACCATTTAGCTGATTATTAAAATAATCCAGATATGACTGAAAGGATTTCACCATACCTTTATAGAATACTTTATAGAATGTTATATTACCCTGATACTTCAGAAGATGGAAACAATATGGATGTTAAAAAACCAATCATAGTGCTTACCGATATATACAAAACCTATACAATGGGCGATACGAAGATTAATGCAAACGATAATATTAATCTCACTATTTATAAAGGTGAATTTGTAGTAATCATGGGAGCTTCCGGAAGCGGAAAATCTACTGTAATGAATTTGATAGGATGTCTTGACAGGCCTACAAGCGGCAGTTACAAACTGGATGGTGTAGAAGTATCACAACTTGACGATGATGAACTATCGATTATAAGAAATCAGAAGATTGGTTTTGTTTTTCAAAAATTCCATTTATTATCCGGTCTGACTGCGAGAGAAAATGTTGAACTTCCGATGATCTATGCAGGTGTAAACACAAAAGAGAGAATGCAGTTAGCAGCAAACAATCTTGCGAAAGTAGGTCTGGAAACACGTATAAATCACGTGCCCAATGAGCTTTCAGGTGGCCAGATGCAGCGTGTTGCCATAGCAAGAGCTATCTCTAACAACCCACCCATACTTCTTGCAGATGAACCTACAGGTGCCCTGGACAGTAAATCAGGTGATGAGATTATGGCTTTGTTCCAGGATTTACACAGAAAGGGAAGTACTGTAATTCTCATAACACACAACCCGGAAGTGGCAAAATACGGTACAAGAGTCGTAAAACTCTATGACGGGAAAGTACTCACAGACGAACATGTAAAAGAAGAAGACAGAATATTACTTGCATCTGACATAAAAACCTCTATGACTGTAAGACTCGATATGAGGGGCAGCATGAATATCATGCAGAGCATAAAAATTGCATGGAATGCGCTCAAAGTCAATAAAATGAGGTCTTTACTGACAATGCTTGGTATTATAATAGGTATATCTTCTGTGATCATTATGACTGCCATAGGAAACGGTATGGATAAGGGTTTTAGAAAATATTATACCGACGTAGGAGTGCAGAACGTGGTTGTTTTTCCCGGTAAAGGCGACAGTGTTATACAATCTTCCATAGGTTCAAAAACAAGGCAACTCACAATGAGAGATGTAAGAGTATTGAAGAATCAGTGTGTTTCCGTAAAAGAAGTGATACCAAGTATAACTACCAGTGTTACTGCAGTTTACGGCCCCAATAATATGGATGTTACCATAAAAGGTACTTCTCCGGCAATCACTTTAGTTGACACATTACCGGTTGAAAAAGGAAGATTTTTCTCAGAGAAAGACTGGGATAAAAACAGTCCTGTATGTGTGATTGGCCATGAAGTGGCAGAAAAATTATTCGGGAAAAACATGGAACCTCTCGGCAATACAATAAAAATGGTAGCAAAATCCAGCAGCACTTCAAACAGTACTTCATCTTCAGGAAATTCATATCCGAACAATGTAACAAACTCTGGAATAAGGCTTAAAGTCATAGGGGTTTTAAAGAAAAAAGACAGAGTTATAATGGATGACTATGATAAAACAATAATAACACCCCTCACTACATTTAACAGCAGAGTTTACTATCAATCATATCTGAATTTTATTCAGGTAGCTTCTGAAAATCTGGATACTGTTAAGAAAACAGAAGATGAGGTTACAAAAGTTCTTTTACCCCTTCATGGTAACAATATAAAAAACTTTGACATAATGAGTTACGAACAGCATCTGGCCCATTCCATGAGCGTTCTCATAGCTCTAAGACTGTTCCTGTCCACTATAGCAGTTATTTCTCTGGTAGTAGGCGGTATTGGTATTATGAATATAATGCTTGTTTCTGTAACGGAACGCACAAAAGAGATAGGATTAAGGAAAGCCATAGGAGCAAGGAAAGGTGATATTTCAACACAGTTCTTAATAGAATCCCTTTTACTCAGCATAACGGGGGGTATTATTGGTATACTTGTCGGCACAGGTATATCAGCAGTATATCCCCTTTTGATAGCTTATAGTGCTCTGAAAGATCAAATGGGACAGACTATTATTTCACCTACTTCCATAGTAATTTCTTTTAGTTTTTCCGCAACGGTTGGTATATTTTTCGGCCTTTATCCGGCAAGGAAAGCTGCTGCCCTTGATCCGATAGAAGCGTTAAGACAGGAATAAGGAATAAAAAATTACAATCTTAAAATAAAAGGAGTTTTTTCTTCTCAGATTGAATTATATTTAGTTATGAATAAAAAATGCTTGTTATTTCTATTTATACTGCTCCTTATAACTTTTAATAACATTCTGGCAGAAGAATCCGAGAAATTTACTCTTAAGGATTGTATAAATATGGCTATGGATAACAATCCCTCCGTAATAAGAGCAAGACAGGATATAAAAGTGGCAGAAAGTTTAAAAACACAGGCTCTGGCAAATTATTTGCCGAATCTAAAATACACCGGTATATATCAAAAATCAAATCAGGGTAACGGTACTATTGTGAGCGGCATATATTTCCCGGCAGTCCCTATTGACGACTATTCCGGTAATGTTTCTATAAGCCAGACTATTTTTGATACATTCAAAAGCCTTTACCAGTACAAACAATATAAAGCTCAGATAGAGCAGTATGAATATGCTCTCAAAGAATCTTTCAACAATCTTGCTCTTACAATAGCACAGGATTATTTCAATGCTGCAAAGGCGAAAGACATATTGAATTTCAGAGAAACCCTTCTTGACAATTCACTCAAATACCTGGATAAGGCAAATAAAAATTTTCAGGTCGGTCTTTCGCCAAAATCAGATGTATTTACGGCAGAAGTCAATGTAACTCAGGCAAAAGTTGATCTTCTGACCGCTCAAAATGATATAAAAAATAAAATGGCTCAGCTTAAAATCGACACAGGTCTACCTGTGGATAAAAATATAGATATTGCAGAAGAAATTTATGAATTGAAAAAGAAATCCTCAATGGAACAGTTACTGGCTGATGCCATTGAGCAAAGGCCTGAGATAAAAAAATACAATGCCCAGATAGAATATCAGGACAGAGTAATAACAGGAGCAAAAATTCAGAGATTACCAAATGTAACACTGGGCGTAAGTTATAATTATGCAACTGACTCGTATCTCAGCCCTGATAAGTATTATTCTGTTTATGGCCAGATAAACTTCCCTATTTTTGATGGCTTCAATACTAAAGCACAGGTTGAAAGTGCGGAAGCTACAAGAGCCCAGTATGAGTCAGATAAAGAAAAACAGAAGAGAACAATAATTTCCGATGTAACAACTGCTTACAATGATCTCGAAACAAATATTGCCAAAATAGAACTGAATAAAATACAGGTAGAACAGGCAAAATTTAACATGGAACTTGCAGAAGGAAAATATACGAGTGGAGTGGGCTCATTTCAGGATATACTGAACAGGCAGGACGACTACAGTAAAGCTGTGATTAATTTAATAACTGCCAGATATGATTATCAGATAAGTCTCGCCAAATTCAAAAAAGCCATAGGAGAGGAACTGCCATGAAGAAATATAGAAACATTATAATCATAATAATACTGATAATAATCGGGTTATGTACTTTTTCTAAGTACAATAGTATGCAAAAACAAAAAGAATCTGTGAAAAACTGGAAAACAGTTAAAGTAAAAAAAGACACTATGGAAGTTATTGTGAATACTACAGGCACTATTAAAGCATCTACTCAGATAGACATAAAATCAGAAATATCAGGGAAAATCATCACATTACCCTATAAAAGAGGAGATAGCGTTTCAAAAGGAACTATAATTGCCATAATTGATGATCAACAGCAAAAACAGTCTTACCTGCAATCAGATGCAGCATATAAAAGCAGTATTGCTCTTCTGGCAAAAGCGGAACTCGATAGAAATTATACGGCAGATAATAACGGTGTAACAATAGAAACAAAAAGAATTGCTCTGGAAAAAGCAAAATTAACTTACAATCAATCAATTCAGCAGATTGAAGAAGCGAAAAAACTGGGACAGGCTCAAATAGAACAATATAAAACAGCACTGGAACAACAGCAAAAAAATCTGGACAAAACCCTTGCAGGTTCAAGGAAACAGGATATAGCACAGAAACTGGCAACAGTACAGTCCAGAGAAGCAGATATGAACTATAAAAGTATACAATTTGAAAGGCAGAAAACCCTTTATGAAAAATACTATGTAGCCAAAAAAGATGTAGACAGCGCGGAAAACGACTACCTTCAGGCAAAAGCTGCCTATGAAAGCGCAAAAGAAGACTATGATAAAACTGTAGAAGGAAGTTGGGAAGAAGATATCGCTATTGCAAGGGTACAGGTAGAAAAAGCAAAAAAAGATCTTCAGGCTCAAATAGAGCAGACAAAAAATAATATTGCAGATAAAAAAAGAGCAGTTGATACTGCGATGCAAGACTTAAAAGCAGCAGAGGCCAATCTGCAACTGGAGATTGTTAACAATCAGCAGATAGGTATAAAAGCAGCGGATATTAAAAACTCGGAAGCAAATTTAAGTAAAGCAGAAGCCCAGAAAAAACAGGATTGTGATAATCTGTCAAAGACAAAAATATTTTCTCCTATAAACGGCATAATTATTAATAGACTTGTAAACGTAGGAGATGTAGTAGCCTCACAGGTATCAACTGCAGGAGGCACTGTGTTGATGACTATTGCAGATCTCGGTGAAATTTATGCTGAAGCAAATATAGATGAAGCAGATGTGGGAAAGATAAGGAAAAATCAGACTGTAAAAATACATGCTGCGGCATATAAACAGATCAATATCAAAGGACTTATAACCGATGTAGCACCACAGGCAGTTCAGGTCCAGCAGATACCGACATTCAATACTAAAATCAAAGTGTTACTCGATAAAATTGCAGAAAAAGAATTACCTCACGGGAAAACCCGTTATGAATTATTATATCCGGGAATGAGTGTCGATGCAGATATCTTTGTAGATACAAGAAAAGATGTTCTTCAGATACCGGTACAGGCAGTATGGAAGAAAGATAATAAAAATTATATAACACTTGTATCGGAAAAGAAAACCCTCAAAGATGTGGAAGTTACAACAGGTATAAGTGATGATGTAATGATAGAAATACTGACAGGTGTCTCAGAAGGAAACGAAATAAAACTTCCTGATTAATTTTATATGAAAATGATGAAATTTTATACTCCATTTTAGTTGTGACCGATACGGTCATGCCTGTTATATGAGAATCATAACGCGAGACAGAAGTAACAGATTTTCATTTTTCGTTAAAATTAACTAAATGGAATATTATCATAGAACCGAACAGCCCTTCCGAAAGGGTAAGAGTTGCATTTATAGTCTCTCACGGTGCACTGTTAGAGTTTATAGAGATAAATACAGCTTATCACTTTAAGGTAGATGGTAGAACCCACCCCCTGTCGTTCTGTATCTCCCCAATCAATTGGAAAGGATTAGAACGACCCCCCTTCCTGAATTCCAACTTTATTGTCTATAATACAAAAAAACCAATTGGATAAGTTTTATCTTTTAATTCCTTCCAGGTTATTTAAAGTTTTGTCTTTATCTTTAGCTCTTGGATCTGCCGGGCACTATTATAGAGTGGTATTCAGGTTAACAGTTCTGTAACTCTCCAGTCCTTCTCTGAGTATATGAACAGACTTCTTTATATCCTCACAATTCAATATATAAGCAAGCCTGACTTCGTTTTTCCCCAATCCCGGGGTTCCATAAAAACCATCAAGAGGCGCAAACATAACGCTTTCACCATCAATATTGAAATCTTTTAGCAACCATATGGCAAATTCTTCCGTGTCTTTTACGGGAAGTTTTGCCACCATATAGAAAGCACCCTGGGGTTTATGGACTATTACGTCAGATATAGAGGTGAGTCCCTCATAAAGGGTATCCCGTCTTAATTTATATTCATTATAAATTGCTTTAAAATAATCATCTCCCAGATTGTGAAGAGCCACGGCACCTATCTGTTCAAGAGTAGGAGGGCAGAGACGGGCCTGTCCGTATTTCATAATGGCTTCCATAAGTTCTTTATTTTTACTTACAATACAACCCACTCTGGCACCACAGGCAGAAAACCTTTTAGATATACTGTCCACAATTATTGCCCGTTCTTCAATACCGGGGAATTCCATTATACTTGTATGCTTCATCCCATCATAGATAAACTCCCTGTAGACCTCATCGGCAATAAGAAAGAGATTATATTTGTTTGCAAGTTCCACTACCCGGGTGAGTTCTTCTTCCGTATAAACAGTACCTGTGGGATTACCGGGATTACATAACAGTATGGCTCTTGTTTTAGAGGTTATTTTCTCTTCAAATTTATCTATGGTAGGCAGTTTAAACCCTTCTTCTATATATGTTGTAAGAGGAATAATCTTCACTCCTGCCATAGTGGCAAAGCCATTATAGTTTGTATAATAAGGTTCCGGAATTATTATCTCCTCACCTGTTTCCATAACAGCAAGAAAAGAAAATATTATGGCTTCACTTCCTGCTGTAGTGACAAAAATATCTTCTGTATTTACATTAAAACCGAATTTATTATAATATCTTTTAAGTGATTCAAGATACTGTGGTATACCGTTACTGGGACCATACTTTAATGTCTTTTCTCCATATTTACGTATGGCTTCCCAGAACACTCCAGGTGTTTCTATATCAGGCTGACCAATATTAAGATGGTAAATCTTTATACCTCTTTTTTTTGCTTCATCTGCATAGGGTGTCAGTTTCCTGATGGGTGATGCCTGAATATCATAACTTCTCTGTGATAATTTAACTTGTGACATAAATAATCCCCTTTATAAATTATTTTGACATTGTCATATTAATTAATCATATATCAACTTCTGTCTATTAGCGATAAGCTTTCAAACACTAATACAAGATAATATGACAATGCCAGGTTATACCATTTCTTATTATATCAATTCAGATTAATATAGGCAATAAGTATTGGAATAAAAAATAAAAAGGATTTTTAAATTTTTATATAGAATTTATTAAAGTAAAACTTTAGAAACTTCAGGAGGAGGATTCATATCTCAAAAATTTTAGTAATAGAAGATGAACTTGCTTTGCTGAAAGAGATAGAAAAAAATCTGGAGAAGGCAAATTTTCGAGTAACAGGAGCAGTTACAGGTTCAGAAGGTTTAAGCCTTATAAAAAAGAAAAAATTCGATGCCATAGTTTTAGATGTATCCCTTTCTGACATGGATGGATGGAAAATATGTGAAGAGATCAAAAAACCAGGAGATCTTTCTTCTATACCTTTAATAATTCTATATCTGGCTACTGAACGGGACAAACAGGAATTCCACCGTTTAGAACTTGAATACACTCTCGATAGACCTGATGATTTCTCAAAACTTGTAGAAATACTTAGAAAACTTTTTCCTGAAAAAGAAACACTGGAAAAACATGAAATCGCTCTTATGATAGTTGAAGATGATAAGGTAATTCTGGATATAGTCTCTTCTCTTTTCAATTTAGAGGGTTATAAAGTCTACTCTGCCCTTAATCCCTACAGAGCTCTGGATATATTAAAAGAAGTTAATTTCAAAGTCGATCTTATAGTTTCAGATTTAATGATGCCCAAGATGGACGGAATAACTTTCTTCTTAAAACTCCAGGAAAATAATCAGACAAAAAACATTCCTTTTATTATGTTAACCTCAAGAGATCAGTTTGAAGATATAAAAGCGGCCTATGATATAGGTATAAAGGACTATCTATCAAAACCTTTTGACCCTATGGATCTTCTTAGAAAAGTAGAGGAAATACTTACTATTAAACAGAAAAGATATTATAGAGGTTACGAAAGTGATGTGTAAAGCGTAACCCGTGAAATTACATAACACATCACAATTTTATCACTGAATTTCCATGCAGAATAAAATTATCTGTCATTTTTAAATGCAATTTCTCTTTACTTTTTAATATTTTGTAGTTATATTATATATAAAATATAAGATTATTGTAAGGATTCAGCTATCAGCTAAAGCTTGAAAAGTCTGACTATATAAAATAGTCTGAAAAATAGAATTTAATGATATTTATCATATAATTCCTATAACATCCGAGTGCTGAAGGCTTACAAAATAATGAGGATAATTATGGATATTAAAGGAACTCCCAGTTTTAAACCTCCTATTACCCAGACGACTATGACGCCTGTCAGATCTGCCATAACACAGCAAACAGCTCCTCAGACTTCTCTTTCACAGAAACAGTCTCTTACTGCCTTTACACAGGACAGAGCTTCTACAGGAATACAGGGTAGAATGCAGTCTCTCGCGGAAATGACAAAAAATCTCTCTGAGGCTAAATTATATTCAGATCCTGCCGGGTCTACAAATGTAATGAAAAATTTATCTGACATGGCCATGCCCTTACTTGGAGATAGTTCTTTAGTCTTTAGCAGTCTCAAAGACGATAAAAAAGGCTCAAAAGATTCTACAGAAAAAAAAGAGCCTGCCTCTGGAGAGAAGAAGTCTTCTCACTCTTCAGGTACTACAGAAGGGGGAAAAGGTATATCAGGGAAAAAACCTTTTTCCAGACTCGCTCAGGCCAGACAACTTATCAATAAAGAGTTTGCAGGATCAGCCCTCGGCAAGGGAGGACTGGATTCACTTAAAAAACCTGATATGGCTAAATTTGCCGAACTAAGACAGGAAGTCGTAAGTAAACAAGGAGGTGCTCCTTCTCAGGAGCAGTTAAAACAGGCCATAAGTAATGCTGCTATAGCCATATGGGATATACTGAAAAAGGCCAGAAAAGAAGATGATAAGAATGAAACTACTTCCGGATTACTCGGAGTATTAATGAAAATACATTCTGCCTATACCTTCGAACATTCAAACCGTGTATCGGATCTGACTATGGGTCTTGCTTCAGAACTGGGTATTGATGATGAACAACAATTGCAAAATCTAAAAAATGCTGCTCTTTTTAAGGATATAGGTCAGTATGGGCCTGATAGCTTCTCCTATTTATCTAAAGATAGCCGGGGAGATATAATGGATTATATAAAGGAAATTAAAAAATCGCTCAAAGAATGCAGTAATCTTCATGATATAGGAAAAATGCGAATTCCCGACACAATCTTAAATAAAAATGGTAAACTCAATGATGAAGAATTTGCTCAGATAAAAAAACATCCTATGATTGGAGTAGAAATAGTTCTTCCTTATCCAGCACTTCATGGAGCAATACCGGGTATAAGACATCATCATGAAAAATGGGATGGTTCTGGTTATCCCGACAGGAAAAAAGGTCTGGACATTCCTCTTCAGGCCAGGATAATTGCCATATGTGATACCTTTGATGCTATGACTGAAGATAGACCCTATCGTAAAGCTCTTACTTCTGACTATGCTGTACAGGAACTACTAAAATGTGCCGGAACACAGTTTGACCCGACCCTTGTGCCTGCATTTATATATTCACTGGCAAAAAAAGGCGAAATCGATATTACGTTATACGAAAAACAAATAAGTAAGCTGGAAGAAACATTTAATTTTCAAGCCAAACCAAAGGAGGAAATTAATTTTAAAATTAAGGAAAAATGAAGACAAAAAAAAACTATTATAATCCAAGACTCCAAAATTTAGAACTCGATTTTGACAAATATCTTCAGGTTACTCAGAAGGGAGAAGCTGATTCTACAATATTCTTCCGTCTGGGAAGAATTTACCAGGAACGTGGTGAAATAGAACCTGCTATAGAAAACTATGAAAAAGCCCTGCACCAGGATGAGAATGCCGGAGAAGTTCATTATAATCTTGGATGTGCTTATTTTAAAAAGGAAGATTACAAAAAGGCTCTTCAGGAATTTGTACAGGCCCTGGATTGGGATCCAAATGATGTGTACACATATAATGCCCTTGGAAATACGTACTGCAAACTTGGTAAATTTGAACAGGCCCTTCAGATGCATGAAGGCGCTCTAAAATTAGAACCTTCTGATCCATATTCTTTCAAAGGTCTTGGAGATGTATATCACTCACTTAAAAAATATAAAGAAGCTGAAAAATACTATAAAAAAGCCCTGGAGGAAAATCCAAATATGAGTAAGGCCTATTTCGGTCTTGCTCTTGTTTACAGCACACAGGGATTTTTTGAAGAAGCCATAGAGAATTATCTAAGGGCTCTAAAGATAGAACCCGATGATGCAAGGCTTCACGGAAGTCTTGGTTATGCATATTATGCCAGTAAAGAATATGAAAAAGCTATTGAAGAATATAAAAAAGCTATAGAATTAGATCCCCTTATTGCCTGGAACTATGGTAACCTCGGCCACATATATTATGCCCGGGGAGAGATAGAAGCTGCCATAAAACAGTATAAAAAACTTATAGAATTAGCTCCATCAGATCCTCTTGGTTATGGTAATTTAGGACGGGCCTACAGGGCACAGGATAATATTGAAGAAGCTATAAGCAATTACAGAAAAGCTATAGAACTGGACCCTAAACTTGGATGGGTTTATATAAAACTCGGTTTACTTTATCACAGTCAGGGAAGTTATAAAGATGCCATCAAAAAATATAAAAAAGCTATAGAATTAAATCCTCTTCTACCCTGGTCTCATGGTTATTTAGGTCTTGCCTACCAGGAGGAAGGAAATATTGAAGGGTCTATTATTTCATTTAAAAAAGCTCTGGCCCTTGATCCGGATCTCACATGGGTATACGGATTTCTAGGAATTTCTTACTGTAAACTCGGCGATTTTGATCAGGCTCTCATAGAATCCAGTAAATCCCTGGAAATAGATTCGAAATTACCTATAAGCTACCTCAATCTTGGACAGGTATATTCATATCAGGCGCAGAAATTAATCTCTCAGGAGATTGAAGAATACAGGAAAGCTATAAAGCTTGCTCCTGATATGGACTGGGCTCATGGTTTTCTGGGAGTTGCCCTGTTTAATCAGGGAAACTATGAAGAAGCCATAGTGGAATGTAAGAAAGCTTTAAGAAATGAGAAGAAAACTGACTCGAAATTTGATTTTTTAGAAGCAACTTACGATAAAGCTATTTTTAAGGAAACTCTTATAAAAAGTAAAAGAATACTTGCTCTGGAAAGTAAAGATGCTATAACTTACGGTAATAAGGGTCGTGAATATTACAGTCAGGGTAATTTTGAACAGGCCATAATCAGTATGGAAATATCTACTGAACTGGATTCAGCTCTGGACTGGATATACCCTTATCTGGGACGTTCCTATCATGCTACAGGTTTCCTGGAAGAAGCAGTACTAATATATAAAAAAGCTCTTGAATTCAATCCTGACGATGCTCCTGTAATAGGAAACCTGGGTGCTGTTTATCAGGCACAGGGCAGAATTGATGATGCTATAAAGGAATATGAAAAAGCTATTAAATTAAATCCTACTCTCAACTGGATAAGAGGATGCCTTACAAGACTCAGATCTTTTAAAGAGAAATTGAAAAAGAAAAAGAAGTAATCCAGTCTTCATCAGTGTATCATTATTTTCAAAGAAATCCCTTAAATTAGCAAAACTTTATCTTAACCACAGGCTACTATTTCGAGGGCTTTACGATATCAGGTACCACTTCTTCTCCTTTTAATATTTTTTCTCTTGTTTCCGCCACAAGTTTTTTCATATCCTCTGGAATTTTGTTTTCCAGGTCATGGTAGGGAGCAATATCAACATCACCCTGTACCATATCGTAAAGATATTCCTCTTTAAAATCTCCCGGCATGGTTTAGCATTGACTAAAAAATCTCCTTTTACAAAATAAAAAAACTGTTAAAAATTATAATGTTGAACTATGCCTGATGTGACATTGTCAAGTTAAGATAGAGAAAAATTCACTTCAATTTAATTTTTTATGAAGTTTAATAAGCCAGGTACAGAGACTGGGATAAAGCTTACCGATAATATCAGACAGGACTACAGCTTCAATGTTATGATAATAAGTAAGAATAACTTCCAACATCTCTTCCATAGCATGCTGAGACGTATAGAGAAAATAAAATTTATTAAGCAACTCCCGATCGGACAATAATATTTTATATAAAGAAGCTTTGCCTCTCTGACTCATAGCCCATATATACATAATGTCTACCATAGCTGCTATTCTCTTTTTATCTTCAGAAGCGTCAAGAAGGGGAATAAGTTCTGAAAAATCTCTAGTTCTTAATCTCTCAATAAGTTTATATTTACCTCTGCCCTCAATAAATCCGGCAACAACATCGGACCAGAACTTTGTTTGAACTATTCTCGGTATAAATCCTATGTCAAGAAGATCCAGCAAATAGGAAAATGTGGACGCAAATGGAAAGGAAAGTATGCTTCTGAAGAAATTCATATTTTTAACATCTTTTCTGAATCCTCTGATAGTGTTATGTATATAAAGATAAGTACCTCTGACTGTAGACAGGAATAAAAAATCACCCCATCTGAGGATGAAATCGCTTTTTATCAGAATATGTGCATAGTTTTTAAAAAGCTCATCTGCACTTTTGAGTAAAGGTATGGAAATGCCTGAACAAAAAATTGAATTGGCAGCATTTTCAAAATCTATATCTCTGAAATGCCAATCTTTAGGATTAAATCCCGAAGCAGAGGTCATATCTGCAATAACATTTCGTATAAAAGTAATACTGAACCATACAAGAGTATAATTAAGTCCTATGGAAAAACAGGCAGGAATTAAAGCAACGCCCACTTTTATTAAATTTTTTATTGCAGGGTTAAGGTACCTCCAAAAATTCTCAGGATCAATCTGAACAAGATCTTTTTCATCACCCACAGAATTTTTTCTAAACTTTGCCACAGAACTCAGTGATATTATTTTGGCTGAAAAACTGTAATCATCATCAACAGATCTTTTAACACCCAGAGACTTGTCTACATCAAGGGGAAGCTCCATATGGGTTTTCAGGAAAAAACTACGCAGAGAAGAGTCCGGAATAGAAGAAAGTCTTATAAAACCCATACCAGGTATTTTAGGATCCCTGCCGGTGGAATCACTTCCACAGCAAGTCAAAAGATGATTTTCATGATAGTAATCCCAGGCTTCTCTTAATCCTTTATCATCAGCTGTAATATGGATTCTCTGAAGAAATGCTTTTGTATCCTCAAATGAGCTATTATTGATAAGGAATATAAAATGATTAAGTGTCTGATACTGGGTGGGATTGCGGTATATACTGTCCTGCATGTTAAAAATCTCTACCTGGGATAGGTATTTATAACAACTGATTATGGTATTTATGGAGTTCTGCACTCCTCCTGTGAGAGGATGTATATATATTATTTCTCCCCCTGCTTTTACAAGGGAAGAGAATATTTCTTCTCTCTTCAGGAAAGCAGAGTCATAATCAAAGGCCTGTCTGTATTCAAAGTATTTATGTCTTAAAGTTTCAGGACTGAGGTCTTCATAAGTTTTCCTTAATTTGCTGTAGATCAGGGAAACAGCATTTAATTCTGTGCGAGATTTACGTTTTCTTCTTACCTCCTCTAAAAGAGATTCATATTGAGCCTTAAAGAGCAATAACCTTTTATGAAGAACAACTTTAAATGAGCGATACAGTAGATCTCCAAGGTGCATCCTGGAGGCCTGGCCTTCCAGTACTATTTTTTTCAGATCTTCCCATCTGAGAGGTTCAAGTTTAAAACAATCTACACCGGAAACATCGGAGTTAAAGTTATGAAGGTATATTTCGTTAAAATAATTTAACATATCCTTTATTGTCTGTTCTCTGGAAAAAGAATTTTTCTCCAGGCCTGCCATAAAAACAGAAAGATCTTCTCTGGAAAAAAAATCTACAACTTCTTCTATTCTGGTAAAGTGAGGAATAAGATACATAAAGTATTCTCGTTCCATAGCTTTTCCCACTGAAAATTCTATTCCTATACGAACTCTGATACCAAGGATTTCTCCGGATTTCAAGGCTTCATTAAGGATTTTTTCATCTGTAAAATCATAATAAGCAAGGGTTACTTCGGAAAGACCTTTTATGAATGCATCAAGCAAAACCTGAGATGGTGTTTTTCTGCCTTCCGAAAGGTTGTCATGCACATGGTCGTCCCAGCCGAGTTCCATTTCGCAGAGTTTCTTACTCTTTTCAGGAACTTCTATTATCATAATACGTTTTAAAAACTCTCTAATAACACTTGGCTGGCCGTAAGAAGCCCTGGTAAAATCCATTAAACACTCTGATTGTTTTCTCAAATTGCCTCTGAATGTCACTGCGTCTTTCATAAGAGCAGCCTGCACACGGGCAGTATTAAGAGGCATATCTACATTTTTGGCATGGAGTGATTCATAAACAATCCTTTCAAGAGCAAGAAGTCTTTCTTCATATTTTTCCGATTCCAGTTGCTGCACCAGATTTATATAAGCAATAGCCATCCTTATACGTCTTTTGCCGATTTCCCTTTTAAAGCCGCCGGGATAGGAATTCAGGAGAGAAATCTCAGCAGACTGATCAATTTTCCTGTTAAGCATACTTACCAGACGTCTTACTTCACCATTGAAGCTAAAAAAATCTATAAACCGGTTGATACGGTTTTTTATAAATTTCTTTATTCTTAATCGCAACGAGTAAAAACTCCTGAAATACATTTAAAATAAGATAGATTGAATTCTTTCTAAAAAAGTCTATAAAATCCTCCATATAAATAACATAAATAATGACTTTTTTATCGAATAGATGTTATAATACAAAAATATATATTTTACGAAAAACCATCGAAAAGTCTTATTATCGAGAGGATATATCCAAAATGGCAACAACCATTCTTCATACTCTTTCTCGGCATGGTTCAATCGTGAATAAAAACTCTCCTATTATGATATAAAAAAGAGGAAAAAAGAAAAAATCCTTAATCTTTAAAAAAAATTTAAAAAAATTAAGGATACAAAAAAGATAAGTAATTATACAATAACCAAAAGAGTTTCAGCAAACATACCAATAAGGGCCCGGTAATATTGCTCCTGGTGAAACCAGATCCAGAAGTGCAGATCTTCCGGGACATGTATTTGAATATTTCCTTTTTTATTCTCCTTCAATTTTTTCTGTTTATTATATCATATCACTACCTCTTTAGGACTACCAAAATTTCATTATATCTAAAGGTTCAAGTTGATAAATCTCATTCTTCAGGAGAGAAACTTTTTCTTCTCTGTAAAAGGGGTAGAATTCATTTGTAATCCCGGCATAAACCTTATGAAAGCCCTTTTACACTCCTGACTGTCTTCTCCGCTGATTTAAGTGTATTATGTAACAACATAGCTATCGTCATAGGCCCCACACCACCGGGAACAGGGGTTATATAAGAAGCCTTTTCGGCAACTTCCTCAAAAGCCACATCCCCCACTATTCCTGTACCCGATTTCTTACTCTTATGAGGAATACGATTTATCCCCACATCTATTACAACTG
>JAKJGF010000347.1 GCA_022704525.1 Bacillota bacterium
CCTCACAATCCCGATATTATTATGTATATAGGCCGGGCTTATCTGGAACGGAAGGATTACAGCAGCGCAGAAAAGACTTTCCAGGAATCTATAAAATTAAGCCCTAATTCTGATGAAGTCTATCGCTGGCTTGGTAAGACTTATTTTGCCTGGAATCATAATAAGAAAGCAATACAACAGTTTGAAAAAGCTATAAGTTTAAATTCACAGAATATACTCGCCTATTTTGATCTTTTTTATTCATATCGTGCTCTCACTTATTATCATAAGGGACTTGAATGCTGTAGAAGAGCAGCTATTATAGATTCAAATAACCCGGAAGTTTATTTTTGTCTTGGCCTTGCATCTTCAGATATAACAGATTATAAGGAGGGAGTAAAATATTTTAAGAAGGTTCTTAATATGAGTCCCAATCACTGGCGTGCCAATTATTATCTCGGTGTAGTTTACAGATATCTGGGAAAAGAAGCAGACTCTATAACAGAATTCAAGAAAGCTCTTACTATAAATCCTGATAGTCCTCTTATTTATCGTGCTCTTGCTGTAAGTTATCGTCAGCTTGGAAGGATTTCTAAAGCAAAAGATGCCTTAAGAGAAGCCATAAGATTGGATCCTCATAATCCCGAGAATCAGCAGATAATGGATAGCCTCAGAGGCGGGTAAGATGTGAGAGGTGAGAGGTGAGAGGTGGATTAAAGCCTTCTCTGTCATTGATTAAAAAGATACTTATTATAAGGATTGATCGAATAGGAGATCTGGTGTGTACTATTCCTTCCATAAGAGCTTTAAGAAAGAATTTTCCTGATACCCGTATTACAGCTCTTCTTTCTTTGTATAACTCGGATCTTATCAGCGATACAGAGCTTGTGGATGATATTATAGTCTGGAAGAATAATATGCCAGGAGAGGAGAAGCAATATCTTATAAAAAATCTTAAAGAGAGAAAATTTGATGTAGTTCTTGTTTTTTCTCCTTATACCGAGGCTTATAAGCTGGCTTACTTAACAGGTGCCAATATTCGAGCAGGCATAGTCTTGAAGAGCAGGTTTCTAACCAGGGTTTTTGCATCCTTCTGTTTAAATTATATTTTTCTTCTGGATCAGGAAGGTAAACTCAGGAAAAAAGAACCTCTCCTTCACGAAGTGGAAAAGGGTTTTGCTCTCCTGGAGGTTCTTGGTATAAAAGAACCTGACAGGGAAATTAATCTCCTTCTGCCAGAAGGTTTTATAACAGAATGCAGGCAGTATTTAAACTCCGGTATGATAAAAGATCAAAAAGGAATAATCGGTTTACCTCTCTGTTCCAGATATATAAAAGCCGGCTGGTCAGTCAATGATCTGGCAATATTAGCAGAAGATTTAAGATATAGATTTCCCGAATATTTATTGCTTATAACCTCTGGAAATCAGGAAATAAAAGATGGCGAGATTTTGAAGAAGAGATTTTTAGATAAATATGGTATACTTGTCAGAGGCCCAATGGATGTACGGTTATGGGCTGCTTTTATGCAGAATATGTCTCTCGTCATTACTATTGACAGTGGTGCTGTTCATCTTGCTTCATCAGGGAAAGTTTCCTCAGTTGTACTTTATCCGCCGGAGATTTATGAACTCTGCAGTCAGGAATGGGTTCCATGGAAGGTCAGATATAAACAGCTTATAATGAAAGATTTTAAAGATACGAGAGATGAAATTCTGGAGGCAGCAGATGAATTGCTAAAAGGTGAAAAAGGAAGTGTATTATGAAATTATTAGAGAATTTAAATCCTCAACAGAGGGAAGCAGTTTTACATACAGAAGGACCTCTTCTGGTTTTAGCAGGAGCAGGAAGTGGGAAAACAGGTGTTTTAACACATAGAGTGGCATATTTAATTCAGGAGAAATATGTAGAACCCTATAATATTCTTGCTGTTACTTTTACAAATAAGGCAGCCTGTGAGATGAGGGAAAGGATTGTTAAGTTACTGGGTTTTGATAGTCCTGCTCTGTGGATAAGCACTTTCCACTCGGCTTCAGTAAGAATACTCAGAAGACATATTGATCTTTTTAACTTTTCTCAAAATTTTGTTATTTTTGATACTTCAGAACAGAAGACTCTTATAAGGGAATGTATGAAGGAACTCAATATAAATGAGAAGCAATTTCCCTATCAGGTTTTTATGCGTAAAATAAGTAAAGGGAAAAATGATCTTATTACAGCTGAAGAGTATGGTGAGAGATATAAATCCTATTCTTTAGATCCTAGTGCTGATGTCTATTACCTTTATCAGAAGAAGCTGAAACAGAATAATGCCCTTGATTTTGATGATCTTATATTTTATGTGGTAAGGCTTTTTCGAAAATACCCTGAAGTGCTACATAAATATGAAGGACTTTTTCATTATATCCTTATAGATGAATATCAGGATATAAATAAAGCCCAGTATGCTTTAGTAAAAAGCCTTGCAGATAAGAGGAGAAATCTCTTTGTTGTAGGCGATGAGGATCAGAGTATATATGCTTTTCGCGGTGCCGATATGAATATAATACTTAATTTTGAGCGTGATTTTCCTGAGGCCAGAATTATAAAACTTCAGCAGAATTATCGCTCTACCGGCAATATTCTGGATGTAGCTAATGAGCTTGTAAGAAATAATCGTAACAGGAGAGATAAAGACTTATGGACACATAAATCTGAAGGAGACAGACCTATCTGTCATGAAGCCCTTGATGAAAGGGATGAAGCAGTCTTTATTATTGATAAGATTAAAGAATCAGTAAAGAAGGAAAAGAGAAAACTCAGTGATTTTGTTATTCTCTACAGAACAAATGCTCAGTCCAGAGTTTTTGAAGAGGTCCTTATGAGTGAAGGCCTTCCTTATCAGGTAGTAGGAGGGTTGAAATTTTATGACAGGAAGGAAATAAAAGACATCCTGGCCTATGTGAGAATTTTATGGAATCCTACTGATACAATGTCTTTTAAAAGAATTATAAATGTACCTCCCCGTGGTATAGGTGATAAAACTGTGGAAAAACTCCTGGAATTTTCAGAGGAAACAGAGAGGAACTTATATGACATTCTTATAGATGTGAATTTTTTAAGAAATAAAAAACTTCCTGCTAAATCTGTAAATGCTCTTCAGGTTTTTAAGAAACTTATGGAAGATTTACAGAAAAATATAGATGAAAAATCTATTTCTGAATTACTTGAAGAAGTTATGGATAAGAGCGGATATCTGCAGAGTTTAAAGGATCAAAACAGTGTTGAGGCAGTGAGCCGTATTGAAAATCTTGAGGAACTTTTAAAGGTTGCTCAGGAGTTTATCTATAATCATCCTGCAGCAGATATTGACGAATTTCTTGCTCTTACCTCTCTTTCGTCTGATATAGATATGATGGAAGAAAGTAAAGAGAGTATAACCCTTATGACTGTTCACAGTGCCAAGGGCCTTGAATTCCCTGTTGTCTTTATTACAGGTATGGAAGA